>DATHAN010000289.1:0-2674 GCA_035296645.1 Thermoleophilaceae bacterium | reverse complement strand
CTTCGGCTTGGGAAGCCGACGCTCTACCAGCTGAGCTACGTCCGCGTTGTGCCGCCCCCGTAGGCGGAACGCCTCGATTCTACCTCCGCCCGATCCTCGCGCCCCCGGCAAGGCCGCGTCGCCGCGGGCGCCGGAGCGCGCCCGCGCCGCTCTAACCTCGAGAAAACATGCGCCGCCTCGTCTCCCCCGTCCCGATCGCCGTGGTCCTCGCGGTGATTGCCCTGCTCGCGCTGCTCGCCTACGGCGTGAGCTCGACGGGTACCGACGCGAGCATCGAGGAGGCGATCGCGAGCGGCGAGCGACCTCGCGCGCCGGCGATCACGCTGCCGCGCCTCGACGGCCGCGGCACCGGCTCGCTCGGCGACTACCGAGGGCGCGTCGTCGTGCTCAACTACTGGGCGTCGTGGTGCGATCCGTGCCGGGCGGAGTCCCCGCTGCTCGAGCGCTGGCACCGGAGGATCGCCCGGCGGGGCGGCACGGTGCTGGGGATCGACGTGCTCGACGTGACCTCCGACGCCCAGGCGTTCGTCCGCCGCTACGGCCTCACCTACCCGATGCTGCGCGACGCCGAGGGCGAGACGCAGCGCAAGCTTGGGGTCGTCGCCTATCCCGAGACGCTGGTGATCGACCGTGCGGGTCGCATCGCGGCTGTCGAGCGGGGTCCGGTCGACGAGGCGTTCATGCAGCGCGAGGTCGAGCCGCTGCTCCGCAAGGGGCGCTCGTGAGGGCACGCCGCCCGGCCGCGGCACTGGCGCTCGCGCTCGCGCTGGCCACTGCTTCCGCGAGCGCGCTCGCCGCGACCTGCCCTCGCACGAGCCTTGCCGAGATCGAGAACGAGGTCATGTGCCCCGTGTGCAAGACGCCGCTCGCGCTCGCGCAGGACCCGCCGCAGGCGAAGCGCGAGCGCGCGTTCATCCTCGAGCGCGTCGAGCGCTGTCAGTCGAAGGGCGAGATCAAGGCGGCGCTCGCCGCCGAGTTCGGCGACGAGGTGCTGGCCATGCCACAGCGGAAGGGCTTCGACCTCGCGGCCTACCTCGTACCGGCGCTCGCCCTGGCGGTCGGCCTGGCGACCGCCGCGGCGGCGACGATGAGGTGGCGCAGGCACCGTCCGCGCCCGGCGCAGGCGGCGGTGCTCGTCGCGTCCGAGCCGGGCGGCGGCGCGGCGCCCGCCGAAGCGGCGGGCACAGAGACGGCCTCGGACGCCTCCCAGCGTCCCTCCGAGCCCTCCGCCGCTGCGCGCCTCGAGCGCGAGCTCGAGCGCTACGACGCCTGAGCACGCGATGGCCTCGACCGTCGACACCACGGTGCTCACGGCGTTCGCCGTCGGGTTCGTCTCGTTCGTGTCGCCGTGCGTGCTGCCGCTCGTGCCGGGCTACCTGTCCGCGATCTCGGGCGTCTCGTTCGCCGACCTCGAGCACGGCCGGGGGCGCGCGCGCGTACTGGGCCCGGCCCTCCTCTTCTGTCTCTCGTTCGCCGCGATGTTCATCGCCCTAGGGATGACCGCGACCGGCCTCGGCCAGCTCCTGCTCGAGCACCGAGTCGCGCTTCGCCAGGTCGCCGGCATGACGATCGCCCTCATGGGGGTGCTCTTCATCGCCACGCTGTTCGTCCCGGTGCTCAAGCGCGGCTTCCGGCCCGAGTCGCTCACCCGCCGCGCCTCCACGGGTGGCCCGATCGTCGCCGGGCTCGCGTTCGCGATCGCCTGGCTGCCCTGCACCGGCCCGACGCTCGGCGCGGTCCTCACCGCGGCGAGCACCCGCTCGACGGTGGGTCAGGGCGGCTTGCTGCTCGCCTTCTACGCCGCCGGTCTCGCCGTCCCCTTCGTCCTCAGCGCGCTCGCCTTCTCGCGCGTCACCGGCTTCTTCCGCTTCTTCCGCGACCACTTCGCGGCGATCACCGCGGTCTCGGGCGTCATCCTCGTCGTCATGGGCGCGCTGCTCTTCGCCGGCGCGCTCACGCGGCTGAACGGTGAGGCGCTCGGGCTCATGGAGCGCCTCGGGATCAACGTGTTCGGCGAGCTGTAGTCCTCCGGCTGCCGCGGCGACGGGGCTCGTTTTCAGGCGACCGCCGCGACCTCCACGTGCGGGATCAGCACGTCGACCACGAGCGGGTCGAACTGGGTGCCCGCACACGAGCGCACCTCGGTCACGGCATCGTCAGTCGACCGCGCGGCCGGTACGGCCGCTCGGTGGTCATGGCGCTGAACGCGTCGCACACGGCGATGATGCGGCTCGCCAGCGGAATCGACTCGCCGGCGAGGCCGCGCGGGTAGCCCGTGCCGTCCCAGCGCTCGTGGTGGGCGTGGACCGCCTCGGCCACCGTGTCGAGACCGGGTATCTCGGTAAGCATGCTCGACCCCCACTCCGGGTGGTGGCACATCATCGTCCACTCGGCCTGCGACAGGGACCCGGCTTGTTGAGGATCGCGTCGGGGATCGCGCGCTTGCCCACATCGTGCAGGCGCGCCGCGAGCTCAAGCTCGACGAGCGCGGGCTCCGAGAGCCCGAGGCTGCGGCCGACCGCGAGCGCCAGCCGGGCGACCTCGGCCGCGTGGCCGTCGAGCCAGTGGTCCCGCAGCCGGCGCGGGAACACCGGCGCGAAACGCAGATCGGGTGCGAGCCCGTCGGCCGAGCCGGCGTGCGCTGCGCCTTCCCTTGCCCTCGCCTCCACCCTCA
>DATHAN010000288.1:0-3490 GCA_035296645.1 Thermoleophilaceae bacterium | reverse complement strand
CGGGCGACGGCCCGGTCGACGCCTTCTTCAGCGCGATCAACGCGGCCACCGGCCACGAGGCGCGGCTCAAGGAGTACCACGTCTCGGCGGTCACCGGCGGCCGCGACGCCCTCGGCGAGGTGACCGTGATGCTCGAGCTCGGCGGCGCGCTCGCCTCGGGGCAGGGCGTGTCGACGGACATCCTCGAGGCGTCGGGGCGCGCGTACCTGCGCGCGCTCACGAACGCGCTCCCCGAGGCGGGACCCGTGGCCGAGGCCGAGCGGCACCTCGAGCGGGTAGAGGACGCCGCGCACACCCCGACGCCGTAGAGGCGCGGGCAGCCCGGGCGCGTGGGCGAGCCGTCGCCGCTCTCGGAGCGCGAGCGATCCTTCACGTGGCGCGACCGCGACCGACTCGTCCGCTTCGGTGCGGGCGCGCTGGACGAGGCGCCGACCGTGCTCGCCGCGCACGGGTTCGAGCACTACGCGCTCCTGACGACGTCGCGGGGCCTCGAGCGCGCGCCGGCGCTCGCCGGTGCCGCCG
This sequence comes from Thermoleophilaceae bacterium, assembly GCA_035296645.1. Taxonomy (GTDB): domain Bacteria; phylum Actinomycetota; class Thermoleophilia; order Solirubrobacterales; family Thermoleophilaceae; genus JACCUC01. Next base: position 2,968 of record DATHAN010000288.1, on the reverse strand, counting down.
GAGTCGTGGTCGAGGTTCCGGCCGGGACGGTGCCCGAGGCCGCGGCGGCGGTGCGGCCGCAGGTCGGCGGCCGCCCGCTCGTGGCGCTCGGCGGCGGCCGCGCGATCGACAGCGCCAAGGCGATCGGCGCCGCCGACCGCCTGCGGGTGGCCGCCGTCCCGACCACGCTGTCGGGAGCGGAGCTGACGGGCATCCACCGCCTTCCCGCGGGCGTCGAGCGCGCCGCCCTCGTGTGCCCGACGCTGGTGATCGCCGACCCGGAGCTCATGGCCTCGCAGCCGATGCCCGGGCTCGCGGCGAGCGCCATGAACGCGCTCGCGCACGCCGCCGAGGCGCTCTACACGCCGCTCGCCAATCCGGTCGCGGAGCTGGCGGCGCTGCGCGCCGCCGGGCTCATCGCCGGCGCACTCGCGGGGGCGAGCGGCGGCGACGCGCGCGCCCTGGAGTCGCCCGCATCCGCGCGCGCACCCGCCCGCGAGCCGCTCGCGCTCGGCTCGGTGCTCGCGGCCTACGCGCTCGACTCGACGGCGATCGCGATCCACCACGTCGTGTGCCAGACGCTCGCGCGGACGGCGGGGACCCCGCACGCCGAGACGAACGCCGTGATGCTCCCGCACACCCTGGCGCTCGTCGCCCGCCGCGAGCATCCCGCGCTGCGGCGGTTGGCCGCGGCCCTCGGCGACCCGCACTGCGAGCCGGCCGCCGTCCCGCGGCTTGTCGCGCGTCTCGCCTGGCTGGCCGGTCCGACGCGCCTCGGCGACCTCGGCGCCAATGTCTCGGCGCTCGACGCGGTGAGCGACGCCGCGCTCCGGCGCCCCGAGCTCGCGCACACGCCGGACCCACCGGGTCGCGACGAGCTGCGCTCGATGCTCGACGCGGCGCTCTAGCCAGCCGCATGGCTCACCGCAGACGTTGGAGCAGGACCAAAATCAGCGCCACCAGCACCGTGATCACGGCGACCAGTAACAACACGTCGAGGACCGTCCAGAAAACGGCCCACCCACTGGCTGGAACCTCCCTCGTCATCGCGCCCTCCGATTGCCGAACCCGTCGTAGGTGATTGTCGGCCTGTCGTGGGTATGACCGACGCAGCCGAGCGGCGTGTAGTTTCCCAATGTCGCGTCCGCGAACGCCCGCTTGCGTCGGGCGTGATCCACGGCCCGTCCTCGTAGCGGGCGAGGTAGTACCGGCCCGAGGACGCATCCGTCCAGCAGAACCCCGTGGCCGCCCTCCGGGTCACCGAGATGCCGGAGTCCGTTCGGATACGTCCGCCCCGCCAGCAGTAGCCGTTCTGCACAAGCCGCTGGGTCCCTAGCCACACGCCGAGGAGCACGACCTTGTGCTTCGCGACGTACTGGGAGTGGCACCCCCTCCAGTAGTCGAGAGCCGAGACCCCGCCGCTCGTCTCGCTCGCGCGCTTGACCGTGGCGCGATACAGGCCCGCCCTGGCGAGCGCTCTGTGGGTGCCCGCCCGCTGGACGAGCGTCCGCACCGCGTCCTGGCCCTGCTGAATCGCCTGGTCGACCTGCTGCTCCGGCGTGGCGGCGTATGCCGCCGGCACTACCGCGACCGGCAGCGCCAAGGCGACAGCCATGCTCGTGGGGGCCTTCACGGCTCACCTGCCTTCCCTCGAAGAGCCCCTCAGGGGCGTCTACATCGTCGTTGAAGTCAGCTTGCTCGGAGCCGACGCCGTCCATCCCGAGGCGTCGCCGAGCACGCTCGTGGAAAGAAGCGTCCAGGCCCGCGATCTCGCCCCTCCCTCTGCCATAGACGGTCGTACGTGATAACGTACGCCCCGCATGGGCACGGCAATACCGCTCACCGCTCCGTCGACTCCCCCCGTCGGTCCCCGCCTCCGGGCCCTGCGCGAGCACACCGGCCTCTCGCTGCGCGAGCTGGCCGCGCGCACGGGCGTGTCGGCCGCCATGCTCTCGCAGGTCGAGCGCGGCGACACGAGCCCGACGCTCGCCGTCGCGGCCCGCATCGCCGCCGGGCTCGATCTCACGCTCTCGCAGCTCCTGCGCCTCGACGAGGGCGAGGCCGTGGCGGTCGTCGGTCGCGCCGAGCGTCGCAGCGGCGGCCCCGACGGCCACGGCCACCGCTACGAGATCGTCACCCCGCCCGGCCCGGGCCAGCGCGCCGAGGTCTCGGTGCACGCGCTCGCTCCGGGCGCGGCGACCGGCGGGCCCGCCGACCCGCCGATGCACGAGCCGGGTAGCCGCGAGACCGCGCTCGTCACCGAGGGGCGCGTCCAGCTCCTGATCGACGACGCCGCCTACGAGCTGGCCGAGGGCGACGCGGTCACCTTCGACGCGGACCTGCCGCACCAGTTCGAGAACGCTTCCGCGGACGCCGACGCGCGCTTTCTCGCAGTGGTCTCGGCGGGGCTGAGGAGGAGCTGATCGAGATGGCCGGGCCGACCACGCTGTTCGACAAGTTCTGGAGCGCCCACGAGGTCGAGCCTGGGCTCCTCTACATCGATCTGCACATGGTCCACGAGGTGACCTCGCCGCAGGCCTTCGAGGCTCTCCGGCTCGCCGGGCGCGCGGTGCGCCGCCCCGACCGCACGCTCGCCACCGCCGACCACAACGTCCCCACCGACGGCTCGACGCGCGCGGCGCAGATCCGCGACCAGCTCTCGCGTGTCCAGGTCGAGACGCTCGAGGCCAACTGTCGCGACTTCGGCGTGCCGGTCTATTCGGTCGGCTCGAAGCGCCAGGGTATCGTCCACGTCATCGGACCCGAGCTCGGCGTCACCCAGCCCGGTATGACGATCGTGTGCGGCGACTCGCACACCGCGACGCACGGGGCGATGGGGGCGCTCGCCTTCGGCATCGGCACCAGCGAGGTCGAGCACGTGCTCGCCACGCAGACCCTGCGCCAGACGCGCCCGAAGTCGATGCGGATCTCCTACCGCGGCGAGCTCGGCTTCGGGGTCACCGCCAAGGACCTGATCCTCGGCACGATC
>DATHAN010000287.1:0-6717 GCA_035296645.1 Thermoleophilaceae bacterium | reverse complement strand
GGGCGCCTCGCTCGCGCAGGGTGGCCACGTTCGCGCGCGTGGCCGGGTGCGACCACATGCGGTCGTTCATCGCCGGCGCGACGACGAGCGGCGCGGACGACGCGAGCGCGGCGCTCGTGAGCAGGTTGTCGGCGAGCCCGGAGGCGAGCTTGGCGAGCGTGTTCGCGGACGCGGGCACGACCGCCACCACATCGGCGCGGCGCACGAGCTCGAGGTGGGATATCGGCTCGTGGTCGGGGGCGGACTCACCCGGGAAGGCGCCGCGCGAGGGGTCGCACTCCCATTCGGAGACGAGCACGGGCGCGCCGGTGATGCCCTCGAAGGTCGCGCGGCCGACGAAGCGCTCGGAGGCCTCGGTCTGCACGACTCGCACGGAGTGGCCCGCCGTCCCAGCGAGGCGGACGAGCTCCACCGCCTTGTACGCGGCGATCCCGCCGGAGATGCCGACCAGAAGCCGGGCCACCGGGCGACCTAGCCTCCCTCGCTCGCGGTCGCCGCTGCCACCACGGGCGACGCCCTAGCGGCCGTAGCGGTAGTTGATCTTGCTGGCCGCGACCTCGTCGAGCGCGATCTTGAGGTAGTTCTTCGAGGTGGTTTCGACCATCGGCGGGACGTGCTCCTCGAACGCGCCCTCGCCCAGGCTCTGGTAGTACGAGTTGATCTGGCGCGCCCGCTTGGCGGCGATGAGGACGGCGGCGTAGTGCGAGTCGACCTCGGCGTCGCTGAGCAGCTTGTCGAGGCGGGGCTTGATCAAGGACGGGCTCCTTTCCCGGGGCGCCCCCAGACTCTAGCGACGAGGGCGGTGAGCTCCTTGACCGCGTCCTCGAGGCGATCGTTGACGATCACGTGCCGAAACTCCTCGCGGGCGGCGAGCTCTCGCCGGGCGACGGCTAGTCGGTCCTCGATCTGCTCGGGCGCGTCGGCGCCGCGCCCGACGAGGCGCGAGCGCAACGCCTCGAGCGACGGCGGCGCGATGAACACCTGCACCGCGTCGGGCAGCGCGCGTCGGACCTGGCGCGCGCCTTCGAGCTCGATCTCGAGCACGAGTCCGGAGATGTCGTGGTCGCCCTCGCCGTCGCCGGCCGGCGGGGAGGCGGGCGCGCGCTCGACCTCGGAGCGGAGCGTTCCGTAGCGATGGCCGGCGTAGGTGGCGTGCTCGAGGAACTCGGCCGCGCGCAGGCGCGCGTCGAACTCCCCCGGGGAGAGGAACCAGTAGTCGCGGCCGTGGGCCTCGCCCGGCCGGGGAGCGCGCGTGGTCGCCGACACCGACAGCTCGAGGCCGGGAAGGCGCTCCTGGAGCGAGCGGATGAGCGTGCCCTTGCCGACCCCAGAGGGGCCGGTCACGACCAGCACGCGGGGCGAGCGTGCGCTGGCGGCGGGAGCGCCTATCGCCGGAGGTTCGCGACGAGCTCGCGCCGCTGGCGCTCGGAGAGCCCGCCGAGGGTCTTGCTCGACGAGATGCGGCACTGAAGCAGCAGGCGATTCACCTTGACGCGCCCGTACTTCGGGACCGCGAGCAGGAGCTCCGAGACCTTGGCGTTGAGCAGGTAGTCGGGCGGGTCGAGCAGGATGCCGTGGATCTGCACGCGCCCCGCCTTGAGCTCGCGCTTGAGCTGCGCGCGCGCACTGCGGATCTCGTTGGCCCGCTGGAGCGCGTCCATCTGCTGGGCGAACGAGCGCTCCGGCGGGGCCCCCGACCGCGCCGAGGCGGTCGTCGGCGGTGGCGAGGCGGCCGGCGACATTGGGCCGCGAGTCTACAGCGATAAGCGCGGCGAGAGAAGCGCAGGCCGAACGAAAAACCGAAAAAACCCTGAAGCTTGACCTTAGCCTGACTCCTTCGAGGGACGCTTCACGGTTTGTCTGGCCTATGCAGGGATTTTGCCGTGACGAGGAGGGAGGTCGAGGGTTTCGCGGGGCCCTTCGCTCGGATGCGAGCGCTCGAGCGCACCGAGCTCCGCGGCGATCCGCCGGCCGGCGCCCGGGTCGCGGAAGCTATCGGTCCCGACCGCGACGGCGGTGGCTCCGGCGGACAGCAGGTCGGCGGCGTGCTCGCCGCTCGCCACGCCGCCCATTCCGATCACGGGCACGTCGAGCCGCCGCGCGACCGCGGCCACCTGGTGGAGCGCGATCGCTCGGATCGCCGGCCCCGAGAGCCCCCCCGTAGCGCCGCCGAGCCACGGGCGGCGCGTGCGGGGGTCGAGCGCCGCGCCGCGCAGCGTGTTGATCAGCGAGACCGCGTCGGCGCCGGCGTCGACCGCGGCGGCGGCGACCGCGGCACGATCGGCGGCCGCCGGGCTCAGCTTGGCGATCAGCGGCGTGGCGGTGAGCGGGCGTACCGACTCGACCGCGCGTGCCGCCTCCGAGGGATCGCCGCCCATCTCGAGGCCGGTCTCGACGTTCGGGCACGAGAAGTTGAGCTCGATCAACGCCACCTCCTCGCGAGCGCCGACCGCGCCCACGAGCCGCGCGAGCTCGTCGCGGTCGACCCCCATCACCGAGACCACGAGCGGCGCCGGCAGCCGCGCGAGCACGGGCAGGTCCTCGGCGAGGAAGCCTTCAAGCCCCTTGTTCGGCAGACCGATCGAGTTGAGCAGCCCGGCCGGCGTCTCCCACAGCCGAGGCGGCGGGTTGCCCGGGCGCGGCTCGAGCGTGATCGTCTTCGACACGAAGGCGTGAAAAGGGAACCGCTCGACCAGCTCGTCGCCGAACGCACGCCACGCCGCGATCGCGTCGAAGGTGCCGGAGCCGTTGAGGATCGGGCCGGCGAGGCGCACGCCGCACAGCTCGATCGACGCGGCGCTCGGCGGAAGCGGGCCGGCCGCCGTCGCTGCGGCGCTCGAGGCGGCCCGCCGGGCGGAGCTCTCGAGGCTCACTGCCCGGCGCCCTCGAAGAGGCCGGTCTCGAGGCGGTCGGCGTCGAGCACAGGGCCGTCCAGGCACAGGCGCACGAAGCCGTTGCGCGTGGGCACGACGCAGCCGAAGCACGCGCCGAAGCCGCACGCCATGCCCGACTCGAGCGCGAGCTGCGCCTGCGTCCCGCGCGCGGCGCACAGCGCCCGCACCGCCTCGAGCATGGGCGGCGGTCCGCACGCGTACACGACTGCCTCCGGGTCGCGATCGAGCTCCTCGCGCAGCAGGTCGGTGACGAGCGCGTGACGTCCGCGCGAGCCGTCGTCGGTGGCGACCGCGACCGTGGCGGCGAACAGCTCGGCCCCGTGCGCGTGCGCGGCCGAGCGGAAGCCCAGGAGCACGGTCGTTCCGGAGTCGAGCTCGTCGGCGAGCGCGAGGATCGGGGCGGCGCCGATGCCGCCGCCGACGAGCACGGGTCGGTGGTCGGATGCCGGGACTGGACGGAAGCCCACCCCGAACGGGCCGGAGAGCCACAGCTCCTCCCCCGGCTCGAGCGCCCCGAGCCGCTCCGTTCCCGGCCCCACCGCGTCGAGCAGGAACGCGACGCGCGGTGCAGGGTCGCTCACCACGCGTGCGTGCGAGAAGGCGCGCGGAAGGTAGGGACGCCCGTCCTCGGAACCCCAGCGGTCGGCGGTCGCCAGCATGTAGAACTGGCCCGGGCACGGGTCGGGCGGGCCTCGGGTATCGGACGCCCAGATCAGGCGGTAGGCGCCGTGGTCCTCGACGCCGATCACGGCCGCACACCGGCGCCCGAGCGGCGCGGGCGTGCGCGGCTCCTCCGCACCCTCCTCCGCTCCCCCGAGCGCCCGGCCGGCCGCCGGAGAGCTCGTCATCGGCGCGCCTCCCGAGCGCGCGGTTGTGCGGCGGACCCGTCGTCGGCGCCGGAGACGAGCGGCGGCTCATCCGCGCCGGCGGGCCGGTCCGCCCTCTCGCGCCGGCCGCGCCGCAGGCTCCCCATCGCATGCAGCTCCTGGAGCGCGCGCGGCTCCGACCGCGAGGAGCGCAGTGCGTGAATCGCCCGCTGCGCCGCGGTCGCGCCGGTCATCGTGGTGATGCACGGGATGCCGCGGCTCGTCGCGGCGCGGCGAATATCGTAGCCGTCGACTCGCGCGCCCGAGCCGGTCGGCGTGTTGATGACGAGACCGACCTCGCCCGACTCGATCAGGTCGACGACGTTCGGCGACCCGTCCTGCACCTTCGCCACGCGCTCGACCGGCACGCCGACCCGGCGGATCGCCTGCGCGGTCCCGCCGGTCGCGAACAGGCGGAAGCCGAGGTCGCTGAGCGCGGCGGCGAGCTGGGTCGCGGCCGGCTTGTCGCGATCGGTGACCGTGATGAACACCGCGCCCTCGCTTGGCAGCGCCACCCCCGCCGCCGCCTGCGCCTTGCCGAAGGCGACGGGGTAGTCGTCCGCGATCCCCATCACCTCGCCGGTCGACTTCATCTCGGGGCCGAGCACCGCGTCGGCCTGCGGGAAGCGCTCGAACGGCAGCACCGCCTCCTTGACCGAGACGTGGCGGGGGGCGCGCGCCGCCGGGAGGTCGAGGTCACGCAGGCGCTCGCCGAGCATGAGCCGGCATGCGAGCTTGGCGAGCGGAAGCCCGACCGCCTTCGAGACGAACGGGACGGTGCGCGAGGCCCGGGGGTTGGCCTCGATCACGTACAGCTCCTCGTCGCCGTGTACGGCGAGCTGGATGTTGATCAGCCCGACCACGCCGAGGCGGAGGGCGAGCGCGCGCGTCGCCTGCTCGATGTGGGCGAGCATGTCGCCCCCGAGCGACATCGGCGGCAGCACGCACGCCGAGTCGCCGGAGTGGACGCCCGCCTCCTCGACGTGCTGCATGACGCCGCCGATGTGGACGTCCTCGCCGTCGCACAGCGCGTCGACGTCGATCTCGATCGCGTTCTCGAGGAAGCGGTCGAGGTAGATCGGGCCGCCGTGCGTCGCCTGGCCGTTGCCCCGGACGCCGGCGCGGGCGAGATACCCGGCGAGTCCCTCGGGCGAGTAGCAGATCTCCATCGCGCGCCCGCCGAGCACGTACGACGGCCGCACGAGCAGCGGATAGCCGACCCGCTCGGCCGCGCCGAGCGCCTCCCCGGGCGAGTCGGCCGTCGCGTACGAGGGCAGCTCGAGGCCGAGCTCCGCGCACAGGCGGCCGAAGCTCGGCCGGTTCTCGGCGAGGTCGATCGAGTCGACGGGGGTCCCGAGCAGCGGGACGCCCGCATCAGCCAGGCCGCGCGCGAGCTTGAGCGGCGTCTGGCCTCCGAACTGCACGATCGTGCCCTCGGGGCGCTCGAGCTCGACCACGCCGAGCACGTCCTCGAGCGTGAGCGGCTCGAAGTACAGGCGGTCGCTCGTGTCGTAGTCGGTCGAGACCGTCTCCGGATTGCAGTTGACCATGACCGCGTCGCGGCCCGACTCGCGCACGGTCATCGCCGCGTGGACGCAGCAGTAGTCGAACTCGATGCCCTGGCCGATGCGGTTCGGGCCGGCGCCGAGGATCACGACGCTCGGCGTGGTGCCTCGCCGGACCTCGTGCCGCGGCCCGCGCGGGCCCGGGCGCTCCCAGCCCGAGTAGAAGTACGGGGTCTCGGCCTCGAACTCCGCGGCGCACGTGTCGACCGACTTGAACGTGCGCACGCCGCCGGCCTCGGGATCCTCGCCGCGCGCGAGCGCCGCGAGCTCGGCCACGAACCACGGGTCGATGCCGGTCCGGCGGACGATCTCGGCCTCCCCCACTCCGCGGCGCAGACCCTCGAGCAGCAGCTCGAAGCGGTCCGGTGCGGGGCGCTCGAGCCGACCGAGCAGCTCCTCGGTCCGCTCCGGCGGCGATGGCTCGACGTCGAGCTCGCGCGAGCGCATCGCCTTGACGAACGCCTGCTTGAAGGTGCGACCGATCGCCATCGCCTCGCCGACCGACTGCATGTGGGTCGAGAGGTGGCCGGCCGCGCCGGGGAACTTCTCGAACGCGAAGCGCGGGTACTTGACGACGACGTAGTCGATCGTGGGCTCGAAGCTCGCCGGCGTGCGCCGGGTGATGTCGTTGGGGATCTCGTCGAGCGAGTAGCCGACCGCGAGCCGCGCGGCGATCTTCGCGATCGGGAAGCCCGTGGCCTTCGAGGCGAGCGCCGACGACCGTGATACGCGGGGATTCATCTCGATGGTCACGATCTCGTCGGTCTCGGGGTTGACCGCGAACTGGATGTTCGAGCCGCCGGTCTCGACGCCGACGGCGCGGATCACGGCGATCGCCTGGTCGCGCAGCGCCTGGTACTGGCGGTCGGTGAGCGTCTGCTGAGGCGCCACGGTGACCGAGTCGCCCGTGTGCACGCCCATCGGGTCGACGTTCTCGATCGAGCACACGACGACGACGTTGTCGAGGCGGTCGCGCATCAGCTCGAGCTCGAACTCGCCCCACCCGATCACCGACTCCTCGACGAGCACCTGCCCGATCGGGCTCGCGGCGAGCCCCTCGGCCACCCGCTCGCGGTACTCGGCGTCGGTGCGGGCGATCCCACCGCCCTCGCCGCCCATGGTGAAGCCCGGGCGGATGATCGCCGGGAGGCCGACGGCGGCGAGCGCGCGCTCCCCCTCGGCGATCGAGGTGACGATCTCCGAGCGGGCGACGCGCATTCCCGCCCCCTCGATCGTTTCGCGGAAGAGCTACCGGTCCTCGGCGCGCAGGATCGCGTCGTAGTTGGCGCCGATCAGCTCGCACCCGAGGCGCTCGAGCGTGCCGTCGGTGGTGAGCGCTCGCGCGAGGTTGAGCGCCGTGCCGCCGCCGAGCGTCGGCAGGAGGGCGTCGGG
>DATHAN010000286.1:0-5836 GCA_035296645.1 Thermoleophilaceae bacterium | reverse complement strand
ACGCCTGCTGAATGTCCCGCCCGACGACTTCGAGCGGGTCCTAGAGAAGGAGAAGGACGTGTTCGAAAGAGCTCGCGAGCAAAGGCGGAGCCAACGCGACGACGATGAGGAGGACGACTGATGGCCGCCGGCATCCGCACCTGCCACGGTCACTAGCTAGGGGTCCGATCCAAGGGGTACCCTGCGCCGTGGCCGTTCGCATGTGGGTTGCGCGGCTGAGCGTGTACGTCATGTGTGTGGAGCGCCCGTCCCGCGTCCGCGGGGCGGGCCTTCTCACGTCTAGGCCGTCCAATCCGTCGGCGAGCACCTCTACTCTGCCGTGCGATGACGTACCCACGCTCGGCACAACCCCTCCTCTGCGATGGCCGCCTGCGGACGTAGCGCCGCCGACCCCCGGCCCATAGCCGACGCTCGAGAGGCGCTCAACGCGGGCATTCCGGCCGAGGTCTCGTCTGCCCTAGACGAGCTGAAAGGGCCCCCCGTCTTCATCCTCCCGAACAAGCAGGGCGGCTGCGACCTCTACGTCGCGGAACTCGACCCCTCGCTTGACGTTCTGAGCGCCTTCGGGGACGAGTTGCCCTTCCCTCACCGTGCCGCCTTCAAGGAGGCGCTCGAGCAGTTCGCTGACTTCTACCGGCCAATGAAGCATCACTCGGTCTGGTGGGACGACTTCATCGCCGAGCGCCACGGCGGGAAGGCACCCGAGAATCTCACCGACGAGGAGGTCGAGACAGACCTCGCGTGGCTGCGGCAACGGTCCGAGGCCTACGCCGCCTTCGCTGAGCAGATCCTCGACAAGGCGTGGCGGATCGTCGTGGCAGCCTTCAAGAAGGCCGAGCCCGTCTACATCAGGCTCGTGGCCCAGATCAACGAGCGTGACCATGAGCTCTCGGCACTCCCGCGCACCCGGCGAGAAGCGCGCCCGCGCGCGCGCGCCCGCCGCATCGCCGCTCGTCGAGCCAGCGGACTGAGGGCCGGGCAGGATCCCGGTGATGAATCCCCAGGTGACCAAGGCGAGCTAGCCGACGTACTGATCGCACTGCGGGCTCGGCTAGGGAGGAAGGGCCAAGGGTCGAGCAAGCGAGGCTAGGTGTCGCGATGACCGTCACCCGCGCTCTCCCGCCCATCCGCGAGTTCCACGCAGACTCGGGCTACTCGTCCGTCCTTAGCGTTGCATCGGCGCACCCGACCGCGGGGACGGAAGGCCACCGGAAAGGCACTCAGACGGCCGTGTGCGGCCTCTGCGGTGGTGCCTTTGAGGCTTGTCGCTCCACCGCGCGCTTCTGCTCGAGCACTTGTCGGTCGCGTGCTCACCGGGGTCGCGGTGAGCGAGACGCTGCCTCAACGCGAGCCCGGTCCCGTGGCGATTCAGAAGGGGATCGAGTCTCTACTCGCCGGACTCAACGAACGCGATCGCGGTCGTCACTGGCGGATCGTCTCACCACCGAACGGGCTCGAAGGGGCCGGAGCGGTGGGGACCGGGAACGTCGATAGCGCGGGGGTCGTCCGACCAGACCACGAGCACGCGATCGGAGACGGTGGCGCCGCGGGGGCGTCGGCGGACGAAGACGTGCCGGACCATCCCGCCGGGGAGGTCGCGTAGCTCGTCGTGGCCGAGATCGTCGACATGTCGAGCAACGGTGGCGAGTTGGCTTTCAACGAATGCGCGGTCCCGGGCCTCGCGCTTGGCGTCCCGATCCGTAGCGCGGCCGGCGAGCGCCTGTTGCCAGCCAACGTCTCCGAGGGCGCGGCGAGCGTTCAAGTCGGAGGCGAAGGCCTGCAGCTCGGCCTCGGCGTTCTCGTAAGCCTCCTCAAGCACGTCGAGGTCGATCCCCTCGGCCGCGGGCAGCTCGAGGCCGCGAAGTTGATCGAGAACGAGGCCCCGAACGTGGTCCTCGATCGAGCGCGCGGTGATAACCGAGGCCTCCGCGCACCCGCCGTTGCGAGCGCGGCTGCATCGGTAGACCGGCGTGGACTGCGAAGCGCCGCCGTAGCTGAACCCGCCCATCGAGTAGCGGCAGGCGGCACACCGCAGAAGCCCGGAGAGCAGGAAGCTCGAGTGCGGGCGCCGCTGCGTGCCAGCTTCGCGCTGGCAGCGCTCGAAGATCTCGGGATCGGTGAGAGGGGCGTGGGCGTCCGTGTTCGCGAGCTCGCCGTAGTGAACTTCGCCGAGGTAGACGCGATTAGACAGCCACCGTCGGACCTCAGAGGCCTGCCACGGCGCTCCGCTCCTACGCGGCGCCTGCTCGGTCATCCAACGCGCGAGTGCCGAGTCGCCGTCCTGGCGCGTTGCCGCCCGCTTGAACAGCTGCGAGACGGCCGGTCCGTAGACCGGGTCGGGCACAAAGCACCCAGCACGAGGCTCGCCCTTAGGAATGCGCTCATAGCCGATGGGCGTCGGGCCCATGGGCGCGCCACGGGCCACGGCGCGCGCCTTCGAGGTCTGCCACCCCGCCTTGGTCTGGTCCAGGAACAGCTCGGCGTTGGCGAGGAAGCTCGTGAGCATGTACCTGCCCTCGGGCGTCCGCGGGTCGATCCGCTCGTGGCACGAGGCGAAGACCTGGCCGCGGTCGGTGATCTCCCGCACGATCGCCGCGCCATCGGCGACCGAGCGCGCGAAGCGGTCGACGCGCATGACGACGATCCCGTCCGTATCGCCCGAGCGAAGGCGCTCGAGCACCCGCTGGAAGTCCGGTCGCTCGACGCTGCCGCCCGAGAAGTTCTGGTCGTCGTGCCAGGCCACGATCTCGCCGCCGAGATTGGAGGCGTAGCCCTTGATGGCGTCTCTCTGCACGCTCGGCGAGATGTAGCCTTCGCCCTCGCGCGCACCGACGCGACTGACTCTGATGTAGCCGTCGAGGCGCAAGGGCACTACGCTCACTCTATATGTCCATCTCGACAAACCAGTTCAAGAACGGCACCCACATCGAGGTCGACGGGACGATCTTCAAGATCGTCGAGTTCCAGCACGTGAAGCCCGGCAAGGGCGGCGCGTTCGTGCGCACCAAGCTCCGGCGCCAGGCCGACGGCGCGGTGATCGACAAGACGTTCCGAGCGGGCGAGAAGTTCCGCCCGATCCGCACGGAGACGCGCCGCATGCAGTTCCTGTACGCCGACGGCTCGGCGGCCCACTTCATGGACCTCGAGAGCTACGACCAGATCGCGGTCCCGCAGGACACCGTGGCGGGCGCGCTGCGGTGGATCGCGCCGAGCGAGGAGGTCGAGGTGCTGTACGTCGACGAGCGCCCGGCCGACGTCCAGGTCCCGAGCGCGGTCGATGTGACGGTCGCCGAGACCGAGCCCGGCCTGCGCGGCGACACCGCCTCGGGTGGAGGCGACAAGCCGGCCACGCTCGAGTCGGGCGTCTCGGTGCGCGTGCCGCTGTTCGTAAACCCGGGCGATCGCGTGCGCGTCGACACCCGCTCGGGCGAGTACATCGCGCGTGCGTAGGGGAGAGGCGTGCGGCGCGGCGACCAGCGGCGCGCGGCGGTGGTCGCCCTGTACCAGCAGGAGGTGACCGGTCGCCCCGCCGAGGAGCTGCTCGCCCGGGACACGCGGCCGTTCACGCGCGAGCTGATCGAGGGCGTGCGGGCGCGGCGCGAGGACCTCGACGCGCTGATCGAGCGCCACTCGACCGGCTGGACGCTCGACCGCATCGCTCCGCTCGAGCGAAGCATCCTGCGCGTGGCGCTCCACGAGCTGCTCGACCGCCCCGACGTGCCGGCCGAGGTGGCCATCGACGAGGCGGTCGAGGCGGCCAAGGAGCTGTGCGGCGCCGACGCCCCCGGCTTCGTCAACGGGGTGCTCGCGGCGGTCCACCGCGCGCAGGAGGCGCCGGCCGGATGAGCGTCCCCGGCGGCACGGGCGCCGGGCGGAATCCCGCGCCGGCAGACGCGGGCTCGGTCCTCGAGGCGGCGATCACCGACCTCGAGCGGGCCGCCGAGCGACTGCGCGCCGGCGATCTCGAGCAGAGCGAGGCGGCGGCGCTCGTCGAGGCGTGCGCCGAGCTCGCCGCGCGCGTGGGAGGCGAGCTCGACCGGGCGGCGCGCGCGGCGGCCGCCGAGCCGCCGGCGAGCGGCCAGGAGACGCTCCTGTGAGCGCGCGGCCGGAGGCGCCGGAGGGCGCCGAGGGCACGGGGACCGCGCCCGCGCCCGGGCACGGCTCGGAGGCCGCGTCCGGGCGCGATCCCGAGGCAATCTACCCGCACGAGTTCCAGACCCAGGTCGATCGCTACCTCGAGTCGCAGGTCTTCCACGGCGAGCCGGCGACCGCCGGCCTCGAGGCGGCGATGCGCTACTCGCTGCTCGCCGGGGGGAAGCGCATCCGGCCGGTGCTCGCGCTCGCCACCGCGGAGGCGGTGGGGCGCGCGCCCGCCGAAGTCCTCCCGCTCGCCGCCGCGCTCGAGCTCGTCCACACCTACTCGCTCATCCACGACGACCTCCCGGCGATGGACGACGACGACCTCCGGCGCGGGCGGCCGACGTGCCATGTCGCCCACGGCGAGGGCGTCGCCATCCTCGCCGGCGACGGCCTGTTCGCCGAGGCGCTCAGGCTCGTGCTCGAGCGTCAGGACGGCGAGCCGGCGCGCATCCTCGCCGCCGCCCGCGAGCTCCTGTCGGCGGCGGGCGTTGCCGGGATGGTCGGCGGCCAGTACCTCGACATAACCGGCGACGGAGCCGCCGACCCGGAGTCGCTCCGGCGCCTGCACACGCTCAAGACCGGCCGCCTGATCGGCGCCTCGGTCGAGTGCGTGCTCCTCCTGAGCGGCCTCGACGAGGCGGCGACCGCGCCGTACCGCCGGTTCGCGCGCGAGCTCGGCGTCCTGTTCCAGATCGTCGACGACATCCTCGACGTCACCGGAGACGAGCAGGCGACCGGCAAGACCCAAGGCTCCGACGAGCGTCTCGGCAAGGCGACGTACGTGAGCGTGTTCGGCCTCGAGCGAGCCCGGGGCCTCGCCTCCGAGTCGCACGCGCGGGCGCGCGATGCGCTGGCCGAGGTTCACGGGCGAGCGGATAAGCTCGAGCGGGTGGCGGACTACATCCTGACCCGCCGGAGATGATGTTGCTCGAGCGCATCGACGGGCCGCAGGACCTGCACGGGCTCTCCAACGCCGAGCTCGCCGGGCTCGCGCAGGAGGTGCGCGAGCTGATCATCGACACGATCGGCGAGATCGGCGGCCACTTCGGCGCGAACCTCGGTGCGTGCGAGATCGCGGTGGCGATCCACTCGCTGCTCGAGTCGCCCCGCGACAAGGTGCTGTGGGACGTCGGCCACCAGGCGTATCCGCACAAGGTCCTGACCGGTCGCCGCCGCCGGCTCGACACGATCCGCAAGTACGGCGGGCTCGCGCCGTTCTGCTCGATTCCGGAGTCCGAGCACGACATCATGGGCGCGGGGCACGCCTCGACGGCGATCTCCTACGCCGTCGGGCTCAAGCAAGCCATGCGCCACGGCGGTGGCGAGGACGGCCGGGTCGTCGCGGTGGTCGGCGACGGGGCGCTCACGGGCGGCGTCGCCTTCGAGGCCCTGCACAACGCCGGCGGGCTCCAAGTCCCGATCGTGATCGTCCTCAACGACAACGGCATGTCGATCGCGCCCAACGTGGGCGCGCTGTCGCGCTACTTCAACCGCGTGCGGCTCAACCCCAAGCTGCATCAGGCGCGCGAGCAGGTCGAGACCAACCTGACGCGGCTCCCCGCCGGGATAGGCGAGCGCTTCGAGCGCCTCGGGCCGATCTTCAAGGAGTCGCTCAAGGCGTACTGGGCGCCGGGACTCCTGTTCGAGGAGCTCGACCTCGCGTACGTCGGCGTGGTCGACGGCCACGACGTCGGCG
>DATHAN010000285.1:0-5466 GCA_035296645.1 Thermoleophilaceae bacterium | reverse complement strand
GTGTTGAGCCCCATCGAGCTCGTGATCCCGAGCTTGCACGAGTCGGTCCCGGGGCAGCTCACGACGTCGGTGATCTCGTGCGCGCCCGGGTCGCCCAGGTCGAGCTCGACGAGCCGCTGCCACAGGTCGTAGAGCGCCTCGTCGCGCACCCAGCGCAGGACGAGGTTCTGGTGCACGGTGGTGCGCGCGTAGCCGCCGCTGAACTCGCGCATGAGCTCGGCGAGGGCGCGGAACTGGTACGGGGTGAGGTCGCCGCGGGTGACCTTGACCTCGACCGACGAGAAGCCGTCCTGGCGCTGGGGGCGGACGTTCGACTCGGCGAAGCGCGCGAACTCGCGGCCGTCGCCGTTCGGGCTCCCGGGCGCCAGCGGGGGCGCGGGGGCGTTGTCCTCCTCGTCGTGCTCGAACAGGCGCCCGTCGAGCGAGAAGTCCCGCTCGGCGACCCAGTCGCCGTCGAGCTCCTCCTCGACCTGGCGGCGGAACTCCTCGGGGCCGATCTTGTCGATCAGGACCTTGATCCGCGCGCGGGCACGGTTCACCCGCAGCCAGTCCTGGCGGTCGTAGATGCGGAGGACGGCCTCGGTGACCTTGAGGTACTCGCCGTCGTCCGCCCCCAGGAAGTCGAAGATCGGGGGCGCGACGCGCGGCATGATCGAGGTCCCGCCCCCGACGCGCAGCTCGAAGCCGCGTACGCCGTCGCGGATGCGCGGGACGAAGCCGATGTCGTGGATGCCGGTGATCGCCCGGTCCTCCTCGCTCGCGGTGAACGCCGTCTTCACCTTCCGCGGCATGAGCTGGCAGATGTCGTGGCGGACGAAGTAGCGGACGTAGGCGCCGGCGTACGGGGTCGGGTCGAAGACCTCGTCGTGGCAGATGCCGGCCCAGGGGTCGCCGGTGACGTTGCGGATCGTGTTGCCGCAGCCCTCGCGCGAGGACAGGCCGGCGTCGCCCAGCTCGCGGATCAGCTTGGCCGCGTCGGGCAGCGGCACGTGGTGCATCTGGACGTTCTGCCGGGTCGTGATGTGCCCCTTGTCGAGCGGGACGTACTTCTCGATGACGTCGGCGAACGCCTCCATCTGCTCGGGGTTGATCCCGCCGAACGGGAGCTTCACCCGCACCATCTGGCGCTCGGCCTGGCGCTGGCCGTAGACGCCCTGGCGCAGGCGGAACTTGATGAACTCGTCTTCCTCGAGCTCGTCGGCCAGGAAGCGCTCGGCCTCGTTATCGAAGTCGTCGAACTCGCGCTCGAGGACCGGGATGACGTGACCGGGGACGTCCTCCAGGACCTCGGGGTTGTCGAGCGACCCCTTGCGCCCCTTGTTCTTGAGGTCGTTTGCCACCGCCGTGGGCTCCATCGCGCCGTTTCTCCTCGAGGTTCGGAAGCGAGTCTCGGCTCCGGCGGGCGCCGGAAGGCGACGAATCTAGCAAAAGCCTGCCGACATTTTCGGTTTTATGCCGGCGGGACTTGAGCGACCCGCCCGCCAGCTACTCCGGCAGGCCGCTCGGACCCGCCACGTGGCCGCCCTCCGGCTCGATCGGCAGCCCCTGCTCGACCCAGTGCTCGAGCCCCCCCGCCATGCTGTGCGCCCGCCAGCCCGAGGCCGCGAAGGCCTGGCCCGCGGCGCCCGAGCGCCCCCCGCCGCGGCAGAAGAGAACGACGGGTCGCGAGCGGTCGATCTCCTCCGATCGGGCGGTCAGCTCGTCGAACGGGATGTGCCGCGCCCCGGCGATGCGCCCGGCCTCGTGCTCGCCCGGGGTGCGCACGTCGACGAGCTCCGCCTCGCCGCTCGCCGCGAGCTCGGCCACCCGGGTGGGCTCGATCTCCTGCTCCTCGGGGACGGTCATCGTCCCCACGGCTGCGGATCGCCCCACGGACTCGGCCCGTCGCTGGGGAGCCCGGCCGACTCGAACGCCGCCACGCGCGCCCAGCGCGACACGGACGGGCCGGCGGGAGGCGCGGGCGCCGGCGCGGTGTCGCGCAGAAAGCCCTCGATCGCCGCGGCGATCGCGGCCGCCTCCTCGATGGTCGCGCTCGTCGTCGCGGCGAGCTCGATCCTCGGCCGCTGCGGGCGGTTGCGGCCGTTGCGCGGGCTCACGACCGCAGGAGGGTATCGTCGCCCCGCCGGTGCCCGAGATACCCGTCTTCGACCACGACGCGGTGCTCGCCGCGGTCTCGCCCGAGGAGGCGATCGACCGGGTCCGCGACGCGTTCGTGCGCTTCGCGCACGGCGAGTGGCGGATGCCGCCCAAGATCTACCTCGACGCCGACCCGAACGGCGACTTCCGCGCGATGCCCGCCGCGGGGAGCGGGCTGGCCCTGCTCAAGTGGGTCACCTCGTTCCCCGGCAATCCCGCTCGCGGCCTGCCCACGGTGACCGGCGTGATCTGCGTGTCGAACCTCGACGACGGCGAGCCGCTCGCCCTGTGCGACGCTCGCGCGGTCACCGCGCTGCGGACCGGCGCGGTGGCCGCCGTCGCCGCCCAGGAACTCGCGCGCGAGGATGCGACGAGCGTGGGCGTGGTCGGCTGCGGGCTGCACGGCGCGTGGGCCGCCCGCTGTCTGGCTGCCGCCGAGTACGGACCGGGCGTGTGCTTCGACCCGGACCCCGAGGCCGCCGGGGCGCTCGCCGGCGAGCTCGGGTGGGAGGTGGGGGCGCGCGAGGACGCGCTCGCCTGCGACGTCGTGACGTGCGTCACGCCGGGCGACGAGCCGGTGGTCGGGGCGGCGGATCTTCGCCCCGGGCTCCATCTGTCGATGCTCGGCGCCGACGGGCCAGGTAAGGCTGAGGTGGAGGTCGAGGCCGTGGCCCGCTGCGGGTTGTTCTGCGACGAGTGGGAGCAGGCGAGCCACGGCGGCGAGCTGACCGGCGCGGTCGAGGCGGGGCTCGTATCGCGCGACGAGGTGACCGAGCTGGGCGACGTGCTGACCGGTCGGGCCCCCGGCCGGCCCGCCCCCGAGGCGGTCACGCTGTTCGACTCGACCGGCCTGGCGATCCAGGATCTGGCGGTGTGCCACGCGCTCCTCGACGGGCACCGCCGGGGGCAGATCCGGGGGCAAGCGATCCGCCTCTAGGAGTGCGCGGACGACCGGCGCCGGGGGTCCGAGCCCGCGCTAAGGTGCCCATCGTGAGGAGGCTCCGCACGCTGGTCGCGGCCGCCGGAGCGGTCCTTGCGGGCGTGCTCGCGGCCGCCCCCGGAGCCGGCGCCGCGTCGCTTCCGACCGTCTCGTCGGGCGCGCGCCCCGGCCCCCCGATGCTGTACGCGCGACCGACGCAGGCGCCGCACCTCGAGAACCGCGCTCCCTTCCGCGCGCGACCCCTGCTCGTCTCGGGCACGGACGCCTACCGCGACGGCGAGTACCTGTACCAGGACTACCTGTTCGACGACCGCGGCGCCGACACGATCGAGGGCTCGGGCGAATCGGGCCAGCGCGACTCGGGCGCCAACTTCTCCTCGACCTCGGGCAACGTCTTCTACCCGACCGCCGACCGCTACGGCCAGAACGCCGCCGATCTCGTCGAGCTGCGGATCAAGCCCACCCCCGAGGCGATCGTCTACCGCGTCACGCTCAACACGGTCAAGGCCGACGACGCGGCGATCGTCGGCATCGGCATCGACACCGACCGCAGCGGCGGCGCGCCGGTCGCCTGGCCGGATGGGGCGGGGGTCAGGTCGCCCGGGCTCGACCGCTTCATCACTGCGTGGGGGACCGGCGGGCGGGTGTTCCGCCGCGATGTGCTGACCGGACAGCTCGAGCCCGACGCGTCGCTCGGCTCGAGCCGCGTCTCGATCGACCGGCGATCGAACCAGATGACGATCCGCGTCCCGCGCTCGCTAATGAACCCGAGCACCGCCAGCTGGCGCTACGTCGCGGGCGCCGGGCTCCGCTCGGCGGGCAACGGCTTCAAGCAGGTGCGCCAGGGGATGGCGACCGAGACCGAGCCCGGGTCGGGCGATCCGACCGAGGGCGCGCCCGCGATCTTCAACCTCGCCTTCCGCTTCGACGAACCGCAGACCCGGACCCCGGTGCCCGGGATCGGGCCGAACCTGGGGATCGGCAACTGGTTCGAGTCCAAGCAGGCCGCGGTGCTCAAGCGGCCGACGCCGATCGCCTCGCCCTCGACGCGCAACTTCCGCGCCGACGTGAGCTTCGCGCGCCTCGCCGCGGGCGACCGCCGCGCGCTGCATCCGCCGAAGCAGGACCAGGCGCGCATCCTGTCCTCGTCCGTGCCCGTCCACGAGGGCTTCCGCGACCGCTTCCCGCGCTACGGAGGCCGGCTCCAGCCGTACATGGTCCACGTTCCGGCGGCCGCTCGGCCGGGCCGGCGGCCCGGCTTGACCTGGGCGCTCCACTCGCTCGGCGGCACCTATACGCAGTTCGCGGTCTTCGACCCCAACCAGCTGAGGCAGTTCGGCGACCAGCGCGGGAATCTCGTGGTCACCCCGCTCGGACGCGGCCCCGACGGGTGGTACATGGACGAGGCGGAGGCCGACTTCTTCGAGGTCTGGCGCGATGTCGCGCGCCGCTTCCCGCTCGATTCGGAGCGGGTGGCGCTGAGCGGCTACTCTATGGGCGGCTACGGTACCTACCGCCTCGGGGTCTACTACCCCGACCTGTTCGGTAAGGCGTTCACGACCGTCGGCCCGCCCGCGCGCGGTGGCTGGGCGCCCCCCGCGTCGCCCTTCGATCCGTCCAGCGGCGAGTTCACGCAATACACGAACTCGAACCCGCTGCTCGAGAACGTGCGGTGGGTCCCTTACCTGAACTGGGTCGCGATGCAGGACGAGCTCGTGCCCTACGCCGGGGTGCGGGCACAGCAGCGCCGCTTCGACCGCCTCGGGCTGCGAAGCCAGCTGTGGTCCTTCCCCGGCGAGCACTTCACGCTCGCGGCGCGCGACGAGTGGGAGCCCGCGAAGAGGTTCCTCGGCGCGGCGCACGTGAAGCGAGACCCGAGCCGCGTGAGCTACGCGCTCATGCCGGCGACCCACCGCCGCGACCTGGGCCTCGTCCACAACCACGCGTACTGGGTCTCGGGGCTCCAGGCCCGCGACCGCAGCGGGGACCCCGGCACCGACCCCGCGCGCGCGGAGATCTACGCGCGCAGCCTGGCCTTCGGCGAGGGCGACCCGCGGACGGCCCGCGTGAGGTCGGCCAGCGGCGCCCAGCCGGCACCCGCGGCGGTCGAGGGGACGCGCTGGACGGGTATCCCGCGAGCCGAGGCGCGCAACACGCTCGGCGTACGGCTCGAGAACCTCTCGCGCGCCGTGCTCGACGGCCGCCGTGCCAAGCTCAGCGGGCTCCGCGCCCTGCGCGTGCACATCACCGCGGACGGCCGGGGGACCATGCGGCTCAACCTCCCGCTGCCGGCGGGCGCGCGGGCGCGGCGCGTCGAGGGGGGACCGGTTCCGGGCGCGGGCCCCGAGGTCGTGCTCGACCGCGGCGGCGCCACCTTCCGCGTGGCGGCC
>DATHAN010000284.1:0-5767 GCA_035296645.1 Thermoleophilaceae bacterium | reverse complement strand
CGACGCAGCGGCGGTGCGCCGCCCGAGCGCGTGCGAGCTCGTCCCCGAGCGCGGCAGGGCGAGCACGTCGGCGCGCGGGTCGTACGGGGCGGGGCGGGGGCGCGGCTCCTCGGCGCCCGCCTCGGCGGCGAGCGGCCCTCCAAGCAGGGGGCTCTCGGGGCTCAGGTGCCCGCGTGGCCGCGCCGTCGTGTTGGGCGCGGCGCGCCGTCGCGTCTCTCTGGGCGTGTCGATCGATGATGAGGGCACGTCGCCTCTACCGTCCCCCTCCCTCGGGCAAGGATGCGAAGTAAACCGCATGCGCCGGGGTCGAGGGCGAACGACCACGGCGGCGCGGCGCGCGTCGTGCCGGGGCGAAGCCGGTTCAGGCGGAGGCGAACGGGAGCTCGACCACCTGCGCGGGGGCGTGCGCCTCGCCGACCGCGACGTCCGCGCCGGGGGCCGCCTCCCGGCGTACGACGGCCAGCGCGATCGGCCCGTGCCGCGGCGAGACGCACGCCGAGCCGACGGCGCCGACGCGGCGCTCGCCGAGCAGCACGGGATCGCCGTGCTCGGCCGGCTCGCTCAGGCGCAGCCCGCGCAGGTGCCGGTTCGGCTTGCCCTTGTAGTGCAGCCGCGCCACCGTCTCCTGTCCGACGTAGCAGCCCTTCGTGAAGCTCACGGCGCGCTCGTTCAGGCCGGCCTCCTCGGGGATCGTGTCGGCGTCGATGTCGAGGCCGTAGCGAGGGCGGCCGGACTCGATCCGAAGGCACTCGGAGGCGGCCTCGGACGCCCGCTCGAGGCCGAGGGCGGCACTTACCTCGTCGGCGTCCTCGGCGGCGGAGATGACGTCGACGCCGAGATCGGTGGCGACGTACAGGCCGTGCTCGCCCTCCACGAACGCGTGCTCCTCGTCCGGCGGCTCGGTCGAGAGCGCTGCGCGCGCCGCCGGCCCCAAGAGCGACAGGAGCGCGCGCTCGGAGGTGACGTCGGCGTGGTGGACGTCGCGCCCGATCCCGTACATCGTGACCGTGTGCACGAGCGCGGGGAGGACGGCCGGCTCGGTGTCGACCCAGATCCAGTGCTCGCCCCGGAGGATGCGCATGTCGCCGCGCATCTTGCCCTTGTGCGTGAGGAGGGCGGCGTAGCAGCCGCGCCCCGGGGCCAGCGACTCTACGTCGTTGGTCACCTGCCCCTGGAGGAACTCGGCGGCCTCCGCGCCGGTGAGCAGCAGCTTGCCGCGCGGGGAGCGGTCGACGAGGCCCGCACGTTCGGACATGAGCTCGTAGTCGCTGGCGACGCTCACGCTTCGATTGTAGGTACCCGCCGCGCGGGTAAGGTGGCGTTCGTGCCGCTCGCCGAGGACTTCCAGCGCGTGGTCGACGCGATGCCGCCCGACTGGACCCATATGGAGCTCGACCTGCGCATCCACGACGAGGATCGCTACGTCGAGGCGGCCACGATCCTAGTCCAGGTCAATGCCCAGCCGTACTCGCGTCACGACTGGCACTGGCGCCTGCGCGTGGCCAAGGACTTCGGCCACGCCGCCGCCGCGGAGACCGCGCACGGGACGCTGCGCGTGCTCGACGAGCTCGGGATCGAGGGCGAGCTCGGGCTGCGCGAGGCGCGCTCGGGCCGCGTCGAGGTCATGGAGACATGGGGGCGCCCCGAGTCGGTGCGCCAAGAGTTCTACCGACGGCGCGCGCAGTAGGCCGGTCGATGGCGCGCGTCGTGATTCTGTGCCCCGATCTGCTGTTCGGCTCGAAGCTCGAGGGCGGGTTGCGGGCCGCCGGCCACGACGTCGAGCGAGTCGACGACGAGCCGGGGGCGTGGGCGGCTGTCGGCGCGGGCGCGGAGGCGCTCGTGGTCGACCTCGGCGCCGAAGACCTCGACGGCGCGGTGCTCGTCGACTCGATGCGCTCCGACGGCGCGCTCCGGGGAGTGGCGACGCTCGGCTTCTATCCGCACGTCGAGCGGCGGGCGCGTGAGCGCGCGGAGGCGGTGGGCTTCGACGTCGTCGTGCCGCGCTCGCGAATGGCCCGCGAGATGGCGGCGCTCGTCGAGCGCGGGCTCGCGGCGGCGGCAGGTCCGCGGCGCACGCCCGGAGGCGAGTGAGGAATGCTTCACGGCGCTCGCCGAGTTCCGGCGATCGAGAGGTCGAAGGCGCGCCCGAGGTAGGGCCGCTCGCGCAGGATCCCGTAGCGCTGGTCGAAGGCCGCCCACGCCTCGAGCGCGCGGCGGTTGAGGCGGACGGGAGGGGAGAGCGCCGGCCGAACCGCCCCGAACTGCGCCTCGACGTCGCGCGGACGCGCGGAGGACGCGCGGGCGATCTCCTCGAGCGCTGGTTGCGGGTCACGCAGGGCGATCTCGGTGCCGGCGGCGAGCGCGCCGACCGCCGCCGCGACGCGCGGGCGCTCGCGCTCGAGCAGCTCGCGTCGTACGACCAGCACGAGCTCGGGATAGCGAACCCCGGCGCGCTCGCCGAGGCGGAACTCGCGCGTCGGGACGCCGCGCTGGCGGAGCGCGACGCCCTCCGCGTTCCAGAACGCGGTGGCCGCGGCCACCCGCCCGCTCACGAGCGCGGGGACGGCCGAGAAGCCGATCGTCGTCCTCCGAATCCGCTCGACGCGGCCGCCGTCGGCCTCGACGACCGCGCGCACGACGGCGTCATCGGACGGCAGCCCCGCGACGCCGACGCGCCGTCCCTCGAGATCGCGCGGACGGCGCACCGGCGGCCGCGCGATGACCGCCGCGAGTGGGCGCTGCACGAGCGCGCCGACGCCGACGAGGTCGTCGCCGCGCTCGCGCGCGAGCCCGAGATCGTGGATGTCGGCGATGCTCATGTCGGCACGGCCCGAGGCCAGCAGCTTGAGCGAGTCGGTCGACGCCGTGGGCGCGCGGAGCCGCAGCGAGAGCCCCCGCGCCCGGTCGGTCCCGGCGGCGCGCGCGCCGTAAACGCCCGCGTGTGCCGCGTTGGGCGCGAAGTCGAGGGCGAGCGTGAACGGGCGCGGCGGACGGCGGTCGGCGGGGGGGGACTCGGGCGCCTTCCCGCAGCCGGACGCTCCGGCGACGAGAGCGAGGATCACGACGGCGGCGTTCGCGGCACGTCTGCGCATCGCCGCATGATCCGCGATGCTCGATGGACATGCGGCCGTGGGGGAGGTGGAAGCCGCGTGCGTCGACGATGGGCGGCGGCGGTGGCCGGCGAGTCCGCGGCCGACGCCCGCTCCTCCGACCGCCGCGACACCCGCCGTCCGTAGACTGCTTGCGGATGCGGCGCGTCACATTCTCGCGCAACTTCACGCTGTCGCTGTCGCGGACGTGCCGGTGCTACTGCAAGTACTGCGCGTTCGCCACCCACCGCGCGCATCTGTACGCGCCCGACGAGGTCGAGCGCGTCCTCGACGAGGCGGCGGGCCGCGGGGCGAAGGAGCTGCTCGTGCTCACGGGCGAGAAGCCGGAGGTGAACGCCGAGGTCGCGCAGCGCCTGCGCGAGTACGGCCACGCGAGCTTCACCGAGTACGCGGCGTGGGCGTGCGAGCGGGCGCTCGAGCGCGGGTTGCTCCCGCACACGAACCTCGGCGTGCTAGACGCCGGCGAGCTCGCGCGCCTGCGCGAGGTGACCGCCTCGCAGGGGCTGATGCTCGAGTCGGTGTCCGAGCGGCTGATGGAGACCGTGCACGCCGGCTCGCCGACCAAGCACCCGCAGCGGCGGCTCGCGACGATCCGTGCGGCCGGCGAGCTTCGGATCCCGTTCACGAGCGGGATCCTCGTCGGGATCGGCGAGACGGTCGAGGAGCGGATCGCCTCGCTCGAGGCGCTCGCCGCGGTCCACGCCGAGCACCGTCACATCCAGGAGGTGATCCTCCAGAACTTCGTACCGCATCTGCGCTACTACGGGGCGGAGCCGGCGGAGATCGCGGATGCGGCCCAGCGCGGCGAAGGGGAAGAGGCGAGCCCCGCGCCCCTGCCCGCCTGGGCGACCGAGGTCACGATCGACGACATGCGCCTGCTCGTGCGGGAGTGCCGGCGGCTCATGCCCGACGTCGGCATCCAGATACCGCCCAACCTGTCGGAGTGGTGGCTTCCGCTCGTCGAGGCGGGCGCGACCGACCTCGGCGGCCTGTCGGCCAACGGCGACCACATCTCGCCCGAGCACCCGTTCCCCTCGCCGCACCGGATGCGCAAGCGGCTCACTCCGCGCGGCTACGCGCTCACCGAGCGACTGTGCGTCTATCCGCAGTACATGCACTCCGAGTGGCTCGAGCAGGGCGTGCTCGACGTGGTAAAGGCCCGCTTCTGGAGCTTCATTCCCCGCCGCGGATCGGGCCGCCGCTCCGAGGGGGCGATCCGCCGCGACCTCGTCCCGAGCGCGATCGAGCGCGCCCGCGGCGGCGAGCGCCTCGCCGAGGAGGAGCTCACGGCGCTGTTCGCCGAGACGCGCCCCGAGGCGGTAGACGACATCCGTGCCGCGTCCGACGAGTTGCGCGCCGAGCTCGCCGGAGACCTAGTCACCTTTGTGGTCAACCGCAACATCAACGTCTCGAACGTGTGCGTGGTCGGTTGCGCGTTCTGCGGCTTCGGGCAGGGGCGGCGCTCGCCGGACGCCTACGAGCACTCGCGCGACGACTTCGTCCGCCGCGTCGAGGAGGCGGTCGAGTTCGGGTCGAGCGAGATCTGCATGCAGTCCGGGATCCACCCGGACTGGACGCTCGCCGACTACGAGGGTTGGCTGCGGCTCGCCAAGCAGGTCGCCCCGGACATCCATCTGCACGCGTACTCGGCGATGGAGGTCGACCACATGTGCCGGACCTCGGGTCTCCCGCCGCGCGCGGTGTTCGAGCGCCTGCGCGCGGCCGGGCTCGACTCGACGCCGGGCACTGCCGCCGAGGTGCTGCACGACGGCGTACGCGAGCGGATCTCGCCCAACAAGCTGCCCGTAGCACGCTGGGTCGAGATCATCGAGGCCTCGCACGCCGCGGGGCTCCGCTCGACCTCGACCGTGATGTTCGGCCACGTCGAGGAGCCGTGGGAGCTCGCCGAGCACATGCGCGTCGTGCGCGAGCTCCAGGAGCGCACGGGCGGGATCACCGAGTTCGTCCCGCTGTCGTTCATCCCGTACCACACGCTGCTCGGGCGGACGCACGGCATCGAGGAGATCTCGCGAGCGGAGAACCTCAAGCACACGGCGGTCTTCCGGCTCGCGCTCGGCCGCTCGATCCCCAACCTCCAGGCGAGCTGGGTGAAGATGGGGCTCGACGCGGCGACCGAGGCGCTGCGCTGGGGGGTGAACGACCTCGGCGGAACGCTCATGGAGGAGTCGATCAGCCGGATGGCCGGCTCGCAGCACGGCGTGCGTCTCGAGCCTGAGGACCTCATCGGCGCCGCGCACGCCGCGGGGCGCCCGGCGGCCGAACGCGACACCCTGTACGGCCTGCGGACCCTACACCCGCGGCCCGCCGAACCGGTTGCGGCGTGAGCCCGGCCGACACCCGGAGACCTCGCCTCACCCGCAACGCCCGCTTCGGCGAGCTCCAGGAGACGTTCCTCGTCTCGGCCGTCGTGACGATTCTCTTCATCCGCTCGCAGCTCTATCTGCTGGGGTACCCGCAGCTCGGCGGCGGCGGACTCCACATCGCCCACCTGGTGGGGGGCGGGCTGCTGATGATGCTCGCGATCGGCGCGCTCATCACCTACCTCGGGCGCCGGGTGCGCGTGCCCGCGGCGATCCTCGGCGGGGCCGGCTTCGGCCTCTTCATCGACGAGCTCGGCAAGTTCATCACCTCGGACA
>DATHAN010000283.1:0-5626 GCA_035296645.1 Thermoleophilaceae bacterium | reverse complement strand
GACGATCGCCGCGCTGCTCCCCCTCGCCGCCGGCTTCTCCGGCGAGGGCGGGATCATCTCGCGGTCGCTCGGCGCCGTGGTGATCGGCGGCCTGCTCACCGCGACGCTGCTCACGCTCGTGATCGTGCCGGCGGTCTTCTCGACGTTCGAGGGAGCGGGCCGGCTGGTCGGTCGCGCGTTCGGTCGCTCGCCGGGCGCACCCGCGCTGGCCGACGGGTCTGGCCTGAGGAGCGCCGACGGGAGCGCGGGGGTGACCTCACCCGGCAACGGCGCTCCGTGGCCGGGAGCGCCGTCGGCTCACGGCGAGGGGGATGGGGCTCCCGATGGGCCCGACGGCGCCCGCGGCGCGGGAGGCCGGAGCCTGCTCGACCGGCTCCGCGGTCGCGGCGGCTCGCGCTGAGCGGCCGGCGGGGGCGACGCTCGCCGGCGAGCTCTACGCGGCGGCGAGCTCCGCCACCTTGCGCTGCACCTCGCCCGTCTTCACGACGTGCTTGTCCATCCCGAGCTCCTTGGGCTCGAGCCCGAGCGCCAGCCCGAGCAGCTGCGGGAGGTGGAGCACCGGGACGTCGAGCTCGCGCTCGACGTACTTGGCGGCGTCCGGCTGCTGGAGGTCGAGGTTCAGGTGGCACAGCGGGCAGGGGGTCACGAGGCAGTCGGCGCCCGCGTCGATCGCGTCGGCCAGGTGGCGGCCGGCCTGGCGCAGCGAGGTGGTGCGCGCCATGGTGATGACCGGGAAGCCGCAGCACTTGTGGCTGCCCGCGTACTCGACCGAGGTGGCCCCGAGCGCCTCGATCACCCAGTCGAGGTAGAAGTCGCGATTCGGGAACTCGTCGTAGCCCAACCGGTGGGTCGGGCGGACGATGTAGCAGCCGTAGAAGGGCGCGACGCGCAGGCCCTCGAGCGGGCGGACGACCTTCTCGCGCAGGGCGTCGAGGCCGAGGTCCTCGACGAGCAGCCACAGCAGGTTCTTGTTCGTCCACTCGCGTCCGGCGCGCTCGTAGCGCAGGCCCTCCGGCTCGAGGTGCGAGTTGATCATCGCCCGATAGTCCGGGTCGGCGTCGAGGCGCTCCTGGCACTCCGACTGGGCGCCCTGGCAGGTCGAGCAGATGTTCATCATCGCCGCGCCCGTTTGCTGGGCCATGGTGAAGGTGCGGGCGTTCAGCGTGTCGACGAGTTCCTGGTTGTGCTCGGCGATGACCCCCGCCCCGCAGCAGTTGGCGCGGTCGAGCTCGATCAGCTCGAGGTCGAGCTTGGGCGCCACGGCGGCCATCGAGCCGTGCAGCTCGGGAGTGAAGCCGCGCGAAACGCAGCCCGGCCAGTACGCGACCCTCACGACTCCGACCCCTCGGAGGCCTCCCTGCCGGCGCCCTCGGGGTCCTCGTCCTTCTCGGCCTCCTCGCCGACGATGTACATGTTGAGCTCGAGCCGCTCGTCGCGCGACTCGACCTCGTCGTAGATCCGCCGCACCTCGTCCTGGTCGGCGAGCTTCTTGTGCCAGATCGCCTTGATCGGCGAGACCTTGCCCGAGCGCAGGCCGTGGACCACGGTGGGGAACGACTCGGCGAGCTGCTTGAGCGAGTCGGGCTTCACCTGGCTCTTGAGCAGCGAGCCGTCCCCGAAGGAGCGCGGAAGCAGCTGCGCCTCGTGCAGCGTCCCGTAGCGCTCGACGAGGTCGACGAACGCCTTCTCGTGGCCATAGCCGTTGTTCCCGTCCTTGATGTCGTAGTCGCCGGTGGCGCGGCGGCGCAGGCGCATGATCTGGCTCATCGGGGCCACGCCCTTGGGGCACACCTCGATGCACGCGAAGCAGTGGGTGCAGTCGTAGATGCCGTGGGGGTCCTCGGCCAGGTCGCGCAGGCGCTCCTCGGTCTGCGAGTCGCGCGGGTCGCCGACGAAGCGGTACGCCTTGGCGAGCGCCGCCGGCCCGACGAACTCCGGGTCGACCTCCATCGACAGGCACGCCGAAACGCACGCGCCGCAGTGGATGCACGCCATCGACTGGGTGATGTCGATCATCGACTCCGGCGGCACGATGTACTCGCGCTCGGGCGGATCGCCCTCGGGGAGCAGCCACGGGACGACGCGCTGGACCTTCTTCCAGTGGACGGCGTCCATGTCGACGATCAGGTCCTTGAGGACCGGCATGTTCCCCATCGGCTCGACGACGATCGTCCCGTCGGCCGAGCGCTCCTCCTCGCTCGCCTCGCCGAGCTGCGTGTTGCAGGCGAGCTTCGACTGGCCGTTGATCCGCACGCCGCACGAGCCGCAGATCGCCGCCTGGCACGAGCACCGGATGGCGAGCGAGTTGTCCTCCTCGGCCTTGAACTTGAGGATCGCGTCGAGCACCGAGCGCTCGGGCGCGAGGTCGACGCCGACGTCCTGCCAGTAGGCCGGCTCGGCCGACTCGGGGTCGTAGCGGCGGACCTTGAGGGCGAACGGGGTCACCGGTGGAAACCTAGTACTTCCGCTCTTCGGGCTGCCACTGCGTGATCGTCACCGGCGTGTAGTCGAGCTTCGGGGAGCCGTCGGCGAGCGTGACCGTGATGTGCCTGAGCCACTCGTCGTCGTCGCGCTCGGGGTAGTCGGTGCGGTACTGGGCCCCACGGCTCTCCTTGCGCTCGATCGCCCCGAGGACGGTCGTCTCGGCGTTGTCGAGCATGAACCCGAGCTCGATCGCCTGGAGCACGTCCTGGTTGAACACCGCGCCCTTGTCGTCGACCGCCACGGTGCGCGACTCCTCCTGGAGCCGCTTGACCGTCTCGAGCGCCTCCTTGAGGCCTTCCTCGCTGCGGAACACCGCCACGTGCCTGTCCATGACGTAGCCGAGCTCCGCGCGCAGCTCGGAGACGCGGCGGCCGGTCCGGTCGCGGCGGACGATCTCGTCGATCTTGCGCTCCTCGTCCCGGAGTTGGGCGTGCGAGGCGCTCGGCATCGCCATCGCCCTGGCCCAGCGCGCCGCGTGAGCGCCGGCGCGACGGCCGAAGATGAGCGTGTCGAGCAGCGAGTTGGCGCCCAGGCGGTTGCCCCCGTGAACCGATACGCACGCGGTCTCGCCGACGGCGTACAGCCCGAGGATCGGCGTCTCGCCGTCGGTGTCGGTCTTGATGCCGCCCATCACGTAGTGGTTGCCGGGCTTGATCGGCACGGGCTCGCTCGTGATGTCGACGCCGGCGAAGTCGCGGGCGATCATGACGATCTCGCGCAGCGCCTCGTGGACGCGCTTGCGCGGCACCACGGTGATGTCGAGGTGGACCGTCCCGTTGTCGAAGCCGCGGCCCTCGTCGATCTCGGTCTGCTCGGCGCGCGAGACCACGTCGCGCGAGGCGAGCTCCATCTTGTTGGGCGCGTACTTCTCCATGAAGCGCTCGCCCTCGGCGTTCAGGAGGTGCGCGCCCTCGCCGCGCGCGCCCTCGGTGATGAGGAGCCCGTTGCCCGCCAGCGTGGTCGGGTGGTACTGGACCATCTCCATGTCCATGAGCGGCGCGCCGAGGCGGTAGGCGAGGCTGATCCCGTCGCCCGTGCATATGAGGGCGTTGGTCGTCGGGTTGTAGGCCTGTCCGTTGCCGCCCGTGGCCAGTATCATCTTCTTGGCGCTGCACAGCTCCATCGCGCCGTCGCGCAGGTTGCGCGTGACGGCGCCCGCCATCTGACCGGAGTCGTCCTGCGCCAGCGCGGTGACGAAGTACTCCTCGTAGCGGTGGACCTCGGGGTGCTTCATGAGCTGCTCGTAGAGCACGTGCAGGATCGCCTGGCCGGTGATGTCGGCCACGTAGTAGGTACGCGCGGCCGACGCCCCGCCGAAGGCGCGCGTGCCGAGCTTGCCCTCCTCGTTGCGGTGGAAGGTCACGCCGAGGTGCTCGAGGTGGAGGATCTCCTCCGGGGCCTCGCGGCACATGATCTCGATCGCGTCCTGGTCGCCGAGGTAGTCGGAGCCCTTGACCGTGTCGAAGGCGTGCGACTCCCACGAGTCGTCGGGGTCGAGCGCCGCGTTGATGCCGCCCTGCGCGGCGTTCGAGTGCGAGCGGACGGGGTGGGTCTTGGCGATGATGCCGACGTTCGAGCCGCCCTCCGCCGCGGCGAGCGCCGCGCGCATCCCGGCCAGGCCGGCTCCGATGACTAGGACGTCGTGCTGGGGCATTGAGGAGGGTCTCGTGGGCAGCGGGCGGCGGGCCGTGGCGCGGCGCGAAGTCTACGGGACGGGGGCCGAGCGGCGTGCGTCCGGCGCGCCGACGCGCGCCCGCCCGCGGGCGATCAAGCCGCCGGGCGGAGCGCCTGCTTGACGTGGTCGAGCGTGAGCACGCCGCGGAGAACGCCATCTCCGTCGACCGCCACCACCGCCCCGAGCCGCCGCAGCGCGTCCGAGCCGAGCAGGGTCTCGAGCGGGTCGTCGGTGCGAACGCGGAAGACCTCCTCCGAGCCCGGCTGAACGAGCTCCTCGACGCGCCGGGTCGGGCGCTCGCTCTCCGGCACCGACTCGACCTCGGAGCGGGCGAGCAGGCCGGCGAACCGCCCGCCCGCGTCGACCACGGGGAACCACTCCCACCCGTAGCGCAGGAAGCGGTCCTCGTACGCCTGCTCGAGCGAGGCGGCGGCCGCGACGGCGACGGGCTCCGAGTCCATCACGTCCTTGACCTCGAGCCGCTCGATGCCGGCGGTCAGCTCGGATTGCGTCACCGCGGAGCGCGCGGCCTGGAACATGACGTAGCCGACGAGGACGAGCCAGATGCCCGCGGTGATGCTGCCCCGGAGCGCACCGAAGATCCCCAGCCCGATAAGGACGATGGCGAACCCGCGCCCCAGGGCGGCGGCGATGCGGGTCGCCCGAGCGCGGTCGCCCGTGATCTTCCACGCGATCGCGCGGGCGATCCGCCCGCCGTCGAGCGGCAATCCGGGCAGCAGGTTGAACGCAAGCAGGAGGACGTTGATCCACGTCAGGTAGCCGAGCACCGACGCCGCGACATCGGCAGCGGTCTGCCCTCCAGGGCGAAGCGCCAGCGCACCGAGGAAACCGTCTCCGCCCACGAGCAGGAACACGAGGCCTCCGCACGCCGCGGCGACCAATAGCGTCACGAGTGGCCCCGCGGCCGCAACGCGGAAGTCGACGCCCGCCGAGCGCGTGTCGCTGCGCATGCGCGCGAGCCCGCCGAACAGCCACAGGTCGATTCCCGCGATCGAGATGCCGTTGCGGCGGGCGACGACCGCGTGGCCCAGTTCGTGCACCACCACGGAGGCGAAGAACAGCAGCGCGGTGAGCACGGCGAGCGCGAACGGCAAGAGACCCCCCGCGCGCGGGAAGGCCGCGCGGAACGAGTCCGACAGCAGCCAGATGATGAGGAACAGGACGACGACCCAGCTCAGGTCGACCCCGACGCGGACGCCGAGGACGGTGGCGAGCTTGATCGAGCGACCTCCGAGCACGAGGCCATCGTCGCACACGCGCGCGGGGGGTCGGGAGGGCAAGGACGCGCCGATCGCGGGCCCCCACGGCGACTTCGACCGCCGCGGCAGGAGGGCGGCTCGGCGACAGCTCGGCGCCCCGCTCCCCTGGTTGGCCCGCGGGGCGCGCGGGTACGCGAGCCCCCGAGCCGGGATAATGCCGGCGGTCGACCCGCCCGGCGAGCGAGCG
>DATHAN010000282.1:0-5359 GCA_035296645.1 Thermoleophilaceae bacterium | reverse complement strand
GCACGCCGGTGTCGCGCGCCGCCTCGACCGACGCGGCGAGCGCGGTGTACGCCGGGCACACGCCCACCTCGACCGCGTCGCCGGCTCCCCCGAGCAGCGCGACGAGCTCCTCGACGTACGCTCGGGCCTCGACGATCGTCTTGTGCATCTTCCAGTTACCGACCATGTACGGCCGGCGCGGCGAGACCGCCTCAGGCATCGTCGAGCGCCTCCACTCCGGGGAGCGCGCGCCCCTCGAGCAGCTCGAGCGCCGCACCGCCCCCGGTCGACAGGTGGGTCACCTCGCCGGCGAGCCCGAACTCGGCGAGCGCCGCCGCGGAGTCGCCGCCCCCGACCACGGTGACCCCGGGCGCGCGAGCCACCGCCTCGGCCACCGCGCGGGTGCCCGCGGCGAACGGGGCGAGCTCGAACGCGCCCATCGGGCCGTTCCAGCAGACGCTGCCCGCCCGGGCGATCTCGACCCCGTAGGCGGCGGCGGTCCGCGACCCGATGTCGAGGCCCATCCAGCCGAGCGGGACCTCGACGCCGGGGAGCTCGCGGCGTTCGGCATCGGCGGCGAAGCGGTCGCCCGCCACCACGTCCACGGGCAGGACGAGCCGCCCGGGCGTTCCCTCGGCGTGGTCGAGTGCCCGCCGCGCGAGCGCGACGCCCTCCTCCTCGACGAGCGAGTCGCCGGTCTCGATCCTCTGCGCGCGGAAGAAGGCGAATGCCATCGCCCCGCCGAGCAGCACCGCGTCGGCGAGCGCGAGGAAGCGCTCGATGAGGACGATCTTGTCGGTCACCTTCGCTCCTCCGAGCACGACGACGAGTGGGCGGCGCGGGTCCTCGACGAGCGCGGTGAGCGTCGTCACCTCGCGCTCGAGCAGCAGCCCGGCGGCCGACGGCAGCAGACCGGTTACGCCCGCGGTCGAGGCGTGCGCGCGGTGGGCCGACCCAAAGGCGTCGTTCACGTACGCGTCGGCGAGCACGGCGAGCTCGCGCGCCAGCTCGGGGTCGTTCTTCGTCTCGCCAGGCTCCCAGCGCACGTTCTCGAGCACGAGCACGTCTCCCGGCTCGAGCCGAGCCACCCCCCGGCGGACCTCCGGACCGACGACCTCGGGCGCCTGGTGCACCCGCGTCCCGAGCAGCTCGCCGAGCCGCGCCGAGACCGGCGCGAGCGACGCGGCGGGGTCGCGGCCCTTCGGGCGCCCGAGGTGCGAGCACAGGACGAGTCGCGCTCCGCGCTCGCGGAGCGCCTCGATCGTGGGCAGCGCGGCGCGGACGCGCGCGTCGTCGGCCACCTCCCCGCCGGCGAGCGGGACGTTGAAGTCGACGCGCACGAGCACCGTGCCCTCGTCGGGGATCTCGAGGTCGGCAAGGCGCCGCTTGCGGAAGCGGTGGGCACTCGGCTCGCTCACGGGGCGGGGGCCGCCCACCCCGGCCGCCCCGCTCGCGCCGGTCGTCCGGCGCGCGCTGGTGCGGCCACTCAGAGCACCCGCTGGATCAGGTCGACCAGGCGGTTCGAGTAGCCCCACTCGTTGTCGTACCAGGCCACGACCTTGACGAGCGAGCCGTCGATGACCATCGTCAGCTCGGAGTCGAAGATCGCCGAGTACGGCGAGTGGACGATGTCCGTCGAGACAAGTGGCTCGTCGGAGTACCTGAGCACGCCGGTGAGCGGCCCCGTGTCGGCGCGCTCGCGGAAGGCGGCGTTGACCGACTCGACGTCGGCGTCGGCCGCGACCGTGCACACCAGGTCGACGACCGAGCCGGTGGGGATCGGCGCGCGGATGGCGATGCCGTTCAGCTTGCCCTCGAGCGACGGGATCACCACCCCGATCGCCCGCGCCGCGCCGGTCGAGGTCGGCACGAGGTTGATCGCCGCGGCCCGCGCGCGGCGGAGGTCCCGGTGCGGTGCGTCGTGGAGGCGCTGGTCGGCGGTGTAGGCGTGGACGGTGGTCATCACGCCGTGCTCGATGCCGAACGCATCGTCCAGCACCTTGGCGACCGGCGCCAGGCAGTTGGTCGTGCACGAGGCGCACGAGATGACGTCGTCGCCTTCCCGGTCGTAGGCGTCGTCGTTCACGCCGGGGACGAGCGTGACGTCGGGGCCCTTGGCCGGCGCGGAGATGACCACCTTCTGCGCGCCGGCCTCGAGGTGCTTCGACGCGTTCTCGCGGTCGGTGAACAGGCCGGTCGACTCGATCACCACCTCGGCGCCGGCGTCCGCCCACGGGAGCGCGGCGGGGTCGCGCTCCGCGGTGACCCTCAGCTCACGGCCATCGACGACGATGCCCGTGTCGCTCGCCTCGACCTCGGCCGGGAACGGGCCGAGCACCGAGTCGTACCTGAGCAGGTGCGCGAGCGTCTTCGTGTCGGTGATGTCGTTGACCCCGACCCACTCGATGTCGTCGCCGCGCTCGAAGGCGGCGCGGAACACGTTGCGGCCGATGCGGCCGAAGCCGTTGATGCCTGCCCTCAGGGCCATGGGCGAGGGTCCTTTCTGCCGAGGTCCGTGATTCGGGCGGGCGGCAATGTATCAGCGGCCCGGAGCGCCCCGGCGAGCGACGCGGCCGCGGCGCGCGCGGCCTGGGCCGGGCGCCGCCACGCCCCTCACAGATCGGTATGCCGCGGCGCGTAGCGGTGGTGCAGCAGGAGCGGGTTCCCGTCGGGATCGGCGAAGAACGCCATGTGGCGGACGCCGGTGTCGAGGATGTCGCCCATGAACGTCACGCCGCGCTCCTCGAGCGTCTTTCGCGCGGCCTCGAGGTCGTCGACGTGAAGCGCGATCGCGCTTGCGTTGCGCTCGAAGTCGCCGATTCCCCATCTTCTCCGGGTCGATCACGCTGAGCGTGAGGTTGCCGGTCTCGAACTCCGCGACGTTGCGGTCGGGCATGTACACCGACCGGGGAAGCTCGAGCGTGTTGCCGTAGAAGTCGACGGTGGCCTCGAGGTCACGGGTGGGGACCGAGACGAAGTCGACGCCGGTGATGAGGTTCTGCGTAGTGGCCATGAGCGGGGCTCCTCGGTTCGGGCGGGGGCGAACCGAGTATGGCCACCTCGCGCGCCGCCTGCATGGTGGGCTCCCCCAATGGTGCCGACGGCAAGCCGGGCCCGGTCGCGGCGCATCGCAGCCGGCCGGCTCGGCCCGCGCTCGCCTGGTCCCCTCAGTCGACCTCGATGACAAGTTTTCCGCGACCGTGACCGTTCCGCATGCGCTGAATGGCCATGGGCGTCTCGCTGAGCCGGTAGGTCCTGTCGACTACGGGCCGGACCTCGCCCGACTCGAGGCGCTCGGCGAGGACGGCGAGGTCATCTCGGTTCTCGAACACGACGAACGTCCCCAGTCTCTGCCGGACGAAGGGCGACAGCAGCATCGCCCGCAACTGCCGATGAATGCCTCCGAGCCATCGCCCACCGGTTTCGGAGCCGACGATCACGAGCGTTCCCCGGGCGGTGAGCGCCCGGCGAAGGCGTCTCAGCGGCCTATGCCCTCCGGCATCGAGGATGACGTCGTAGCTATGACCGCGGTCGGTGATGTCCTCGCGGGTTTAGTCGATCACCTGATCGGCGCCGATCGCCCGAACGAGGTCCACCTTCGGTGCGCTGGAGACGCCGGTGACCTCCGCTCCGAGGGTCTTGCCGATCTGCACCGCGTAGGTCCCCACGCCTCCCGACGCGCCGATCACGAGCGCGCGGTCGCCGCCTGGGACACGCCCGTGGTCGCGAAGACCCTGGAGGGCCACCGTGGCGGAGACCGGCACTGCGGCCGCCTGCGCGTGGGTCAGGCTCTTCGGCTTGGCTAGGAGCTTGTCCTCCTTGGCGCGGGCGTACTCGGCGAAGGTGCCCTCGCCGATGCCGAACACCTCGTCGCCGGGCCGGAGGGAGGTCACGCGCCCTCCGACCGCCTCGACCGTGCCCGCCACCTCTCGGCCCCGAACCCTCGTCTTGGGAGCGCGAATACCGTAGCCCGCGAGGCGGACCCGGTAGGCGAGGCCGGTCATGAGGTGCCAGACCCCGCGATCCACGCCGGCGGCGTGGACACGCAGCAGCACCTCGTGGTCGGCGATCTCCGGGCGGTCGATCTGCTCGAGCCGCAGGACCTCCTCGGCTTCGCCATACCTGTCCTGGACGATCGCCGACATCCGGGGTCGATCGGCTGCGGCATCCTCGCGTCCGCCGGTCGCCTGCTGGTCGATGGCTATCGCCCTCCCCCTGGTCCCCGAACGCGATTGCGGTCTAAGGAACCAGTTAGAGCGTTCGGCTGTCAAGCCTGCGCTCGGCTCGGGCCAGCGGCCTACGCCGCCTTGTGCAGGTGCCAGTGGATCTCGCGGGCGACCTTCCCCGGCAGTCCGGGCACCGCCTCGAGCTCCTCGCGCGTGGCCGTCACGAACCGCTCCGGTGAGCCGAAGTGGTTGAGCAGCAGCCGCTTGCGCGCCGGCCCCACCCCCGGCAGGTCGTCGAGGATCGAGCGGGTCATCGCCTTCTCGCGTCGCCCGCGATGGAACTCGACGGCGAAGCGGTGAGCCTCGTCGCGGACCCGCTGAAGCAGGTGCAGCGCCGCGCCGTCGTGGGGGAGCACGAGCGGCTGCGGCCGGCCGGGGAGGAACACGTCCTCGATGCGCTTGGCCAGCGAGATCACCGTCACGTCGAGGTCGCGGAACTCGGCCAGGGCCTCGAGGCCGGCCGAGAGCTGTCCCTTGCCGCCGTCGATGACGATCAGCCCCGGAGCGGTGGCGAAGCTCGCGTCGTAAGCCTTCTCGTGCGGCGAGCGCTCACGGTGGGCGACGTACTGGCCCATCCGCCGCGCGAGCACCTCGTTCATCGCCGCGAAGTCGTCCTGAACGGCCTCGCGGATCCCGAAGCGGCGATAGTCCGACTTCTTGGGCGCCCCGCCCTCGAACACGACCATCGAGGCGACGGTGTGGGTCTCGCCGAGGTTCGAGATGTCGAAGCACTCGATGCGCATGGGGATCGACGGCGTCCCGAGCGCCTCCTGGAGTCCCTCTAGCGCGTCGATGCGCGCGCTCCGGCGCCGCTCCGAGCGCAGGCGGTCCTGGTCGAGCGCGAGCCGGGCGTTCCGCTCGGCGAGCTCGAGGATGCGGCGCTTGTCGCCGCGCTCGGGCGTCCTGATCTCGACCGCGCCGCCGCGGCGCTCGGCGAGCGCCTCGGCGAGCGTGGCCGCGCGCTCGGGGTCGAGCCCCGGCGGGACGAGCACCTGCGGGGGGATCGCCGGCGAGGTCGCGTAGTACTGGAGGACGAACTCCTCGACGACCTCCGCCTCGTCGCGGCCGGCCTCGTTCTCGAGGTAGAAGCTCTGGCGGTCGGCGAGCACCCCGTCGCGCACCTGGAAGACCTGGGCGTTGGCGTCCGTGCCCTC
>DATHAN010000281.1:0-4111 GCA_035296645.1 Thermoleophilaceae bacterium | reverse complement strand
ACCGAGATCCCGATCGGCGTCGAGCACGACGTGCGCGGGGTGATCGACCTCGTCGACATGAAGGCCTTCGAGTACGACGGCGCCGGGCGCGACAACTGCCGCGAGATCGCGATCCCCGCCGAGCTCGCCGACCGCGCCCAGGAGTACCGCGAGAAGCTCATGGACGAGGTCTCCGAGGTCTCGGACGAGCTCATGGAGCGCTACCTCGAGGGCGAGGAGATATCGCACGCGGAGGTGGTCGACGCGCTCAAGTCGGGCGTCACCGAGGGTCGCATCTTCCCGGTCACCTGTGGCGTCGCGACGCGCAACCTCGCCACGAACCGCCTGCTCGACGCCATCGTCGAGGACCTGCCCTCGCCCGAGAAGGCCGCCGAGGTCGGCGGGGGCGAGGGGGCGGCGCTCGCGCCGGTCGAGGATCGCGACGCGGTCGCCTTCGTGTTCAAGACGCTCGCCGACCCCTACGCCGGGCGCATCAACCTGTTCCGCGTCTATCAGGGCGTGGTCCACTCCGACTCGCACCTCGTCAACTGCCGCGCCCATAGCAAGGAGCGCCTCGGGCACCTGCTCGTGCCCCAGGGCGCCGAGCGCGAGCAGGCCGACGAGCTCGGCCCGGGGGACATCGGCGCGGTGGCAAAGCTCAAAGAGACCCACGCCGGCGACGTCCTGTCCGCGTCCGACGGTGACTTCCCGCTCTCGCTGCCCGAGCTCCCGGCGCCGGTCATGGCCTTCGCCATCGAGCCGAAGTCGAAGGGCGACGAGGAGAAGGTCTCGACCGCGCTGCGCCGCCTGCGCGAGGAGGACCCGACGATCGACTTCCACCGCGACCCGCAGACCGGCGAGCAGATCGTCGCCGGCCTGACCCAGGTGCACGTCGAGGTGATCGTCGAGCGCATGCGCGACCGCTTCGGCGCTGAGGTCGCCCTGCGCCCCCCGCGCGTGCCCTACCAGGAGACGATCCGGTCCTCGGCCAAGGCGCACGGCCGCTACAAGAAGCAGACCGGAGGGCGGGGGCAGTTCGGCGACTGCCACATCGAGATCGAGCCGTTGGCCGAGGGCGGTGGCTTCGAGTTCGTCAACGCGATCAAGGGCGGCGTGATCCCCTCCGGCTTCATCCCGGCCGTCGAAAAGGGCGTCCGGGAGGCGATGGAGCACGGCGTGGTGGCGGGCTACCCGGTCAAGGACGTGCGCGTGCGCCTGTACGACGGCTCCTACCACACCGTCGACTCCTCGGAGATGGCGTTCAAGATCGCCGGGTCGATGGCGTTCAAGCAGGCGATGGAGGGGTCGCGCCCGGTCCTGCTCGAGCCGATCGTGACCGCGATCGTCTCGGTGCCCGAGGACGCGGTGGGCGACGTGATCGGCGACCTCAACTCGCGGCGGGGACACCCGCTCGGCATGGAGCCGAAGGGGTCGATGACCGAGATCCGAGCCGAGGTCCCGATGGCCGAGATGCTCTCCTACGCCCCCGACCTGCGCGCCATCACCGGCGGGCGGGGCGAGTACGCGATCGAGTTCGCCCGCTACGAGCAGGTTCCCGCCCACCTCGCGTCCAAGGTCGTCGCCCAGGCGAGGAGCGACGGGCAGGTGGTCACCGCGTAGGCGGGCCAGCCGCCGTTCGGGGGCCTCCGCCTCCGTTCCCGGAACGTCCGGGAAAGCCGGCGCTTCGCCGCAGGAGTTCCCGCCGAGCCTGCCGCTACCATGCCGCGAGTCATGCGGAAGGAGCTTCGGCCCGTGCACGACCTCGTCGCCTGCGACCTGTGCGAGCGGACGATCCTCAAGGGGGAGCGGATCGAGGTGTTCGTGGCGGCCGGCGACCGGCGCAACGTGTGCGAGCTGTGCACCGTGCAGGCGCTGCGGCTCGGTTGGCAGCGCGAGGCCGGGCTGGGCGAAGGGTCGCCCGAGCGCGACCGGGTACGGCCGCACCGCCCGCTGTGGACGCGCGTCGTCCAGTGGGCCGAGGATCAGGGCCTGCTCGGCGGCGCGGCCGCGGGCGGGAACGGCGACCCGGAGCTCGCGGTCCCCCCGCGCGGGCTCGCGCCCGAGGAGCCGGCGAACCCCGCCGCCGATGCCGCCGGAGCCGATCGTCCCGCGGCGGCACAGCCGCCGGCGGAGGACATCGCGATCACGGGCGAGCCGTCGTCGCGCCACCCGTCGAGCCGCGCCAAGCGCCTGGAGGAGCAGGCCGCCCGCGAGCTCGAAGCGTCCGGGGACGACCCCCGTCGCGACGGATGGGCGGCGGCGTGGGGGCGGCGCCCCGGCCGCCAGGCGCCCGCCGCCGGATTCAAGGAGCTGCTGGGCGGGCGGCGGCACGAGCCGCACGAGGTGCACGCCGTTCCGACGAGCCGCGAGGGAAAGCTCGACCGCGCGTTCGAGCTGTTCAACGCGTCCGAGCACCGGCGGACGGTGGCGGGCATCTCCCGCGCCCTCGGTGAGCCGTGGGTCAGCGCCTCACCCGTCGGCGACGCCGCGACGGCGCGCGAGGTGAGCATCGTGGTCGCCTGGGAGCTCTCGTGGTACCGCTACCGGGTCGACCTCCACGACGCCGACCAGCCGGTCCTCCTGCTCGACCGCGGCGACGAGATCGACGACCTCGACGAGGTTCTGCGCGGCTGGAACGCGGCCGCCGACGACGCGGGCTGCCTCGGCCTCGCCGCCGAGCCGATCTCTTGATCGGCGCTCGGCGTCCGGGCGTGCTCGACAGCTGCGCCTAGCGACCTCGCGGGCGCCGCGAGGGTGAGCGACACTATCGGCAGGCTCGTCGTCCATGTGGACGGCGGCGCGCGCGGGAACCCGGGGCCGGCCGGCATCGCCGCGGTGGCGTACGACGAAGCCGGCGAGGCGCTCGCCGAGCGCAACGAGTTCATCGGCGAGGCGACGAACAACGTGGCCGAGTACCGCGCTCTCCTGCTCGGCACGCGCCTCGCCGAGGAGCTCGGCGCGCGCGAGTTCGAGCTCGTCTGCGACTCCCAGCTCGTGGCGCGCCAGATCGGCGGCCAGTACAAGGTCAAGCACGCGGGCCTCAGGCCGCTCTACCTCGAGGCGATGCGGGCACTGGCTCGCTTCGATGGGTGGTCGATCCGCGACGTCCGCCGCGAGCACAACGAGCGCGCCGACGAGCTCGTCAACGCGGCGATCGACGCGGCGCTCGCGGGGTGAGTCCATCCTGACGCGAGTGAGCGCCCGGCTCGCGCGCGTCGACGGCCAGCTGAACGCGGCCCCGCTACCGCAGCCGCACGGCGCTCGGCTCCGCGGCTACCTCGGGCCGCTATAACCATTCGTGCTCTCCCGTCCGACGGACGAACCCCAGGGAGGCGACCCGATGATCTTTCGCCAGATCTCGCACGACGACCTCGGCTGTGCCTCCTACCTGATCGGCGACGAGCGCGCCGGCGTGGTGGCCGTCGTCGACCCCAAGTTCGAGATCGACGAGTACCTCGAGCTCGCGCGCTATCTCGGCGTATCGATCGAGCACATCCTCGAGACCCACAACCACGCGGACCACGTCTCGGGCCATGGCCGCCTGGCCGCGGCGACCGGGGCCACGATCCACGTCCACCGCGACGCCTCGCCGTCCTACGCGCACGAGCCGTTCGACGACGGCTTCGAGCTCGAGCTCGGCGCCCTGCGCGTCCGCGCCCTGCACACGCCCGGTCACCGACCCGAGCACACGGCGTTCGCCCTGATCGACACCCGCCGGGGCAAGGAGCCGTGGGCGCTCCTGACCGGCGACTCGCTGTTCGTCAACGACATCGCGCGTCCCGACCTCGCGATCGAGAAGGACGACGGCGCGCGCGGCATCTTCCGCTCGCTGCACGACAAGCTCCTCTCGCTTCCGGGCGAGACCGAGGTCTGGCCCGGGCACCTTGGCGGCTCGCTGTGCGGCGGCCCGGCCATGGACATGAAGGTGTCGTCGACGATCGCCTACGAGCGGGCGCACAACGACATGCTGTGCGAGCAGGACGAGGATCGCTTCGTCGAGCGGGCGATCTCGGGGCTCGGCCCGCAGCCGCCGAACTTCCAGGCGATCGTCGCCCTCAACACGGGCGAGCTCGTGACCGAGGGCGTCGAGGTCTCGCCGCTCACCCCGCGTCAGGTCGAGGACAAGCGCACG
>DATHAN010000280.1:0-5605 GCA_035296645.1 Thermoleophilaceae bacterium | reverse complement strand
ACCGGCGGAGCCGGCTTCATCGGCTCGAACCTCGTCGACGCCCTGGTCGGCCGCGGCGATCAGGTGACGGTCATCGACGACCTCTCGACCGGTCGCCGCGAGAACCTCGCGCGCGCGCTGGCGAACGGCGCGGAGCTCGTCGAGCAGGACATCCGCGACGCCGCCGCGGTCGCCGCGGTGTTCGAGCGCACGCGGCCCGGGCTGGTCTTCCACTTCGCCGCCCAGATCGACGTGCGCCGCTCGCTGGCCGAGACGGCGTTCGACGCGCGCGTGAACGTGGAAGGCACGATCAACGTGCTCGAGGCGGCGCGCGACGTGGGGGTGCGGCGGTTCGTCAACGCCTCGACGGGCGGCGCGATCTACGGCGAGGGTCGCATTCTCCCCGCGCCCGAGGATCACCCGGTCGCGCCCGAGGCCCCGTACGGGCAGTCGAAGCTCGCGGCCGAGGGCTACTGCGACCTGTACACGCGCCTGCACGGGCTCTCGACGGTGTCGCTGCGCTACGGGAACGTGTACGGGCCGCGCCAGAACCCGCTCGGCGAGGCCGGGGTGATCGCCATCTTCTGCGGGCGTCTGCTCGCCGGCGAGCGCCCGACGATCTTCGGC
Organism: Thermoleophilaceae bacterium; assembly: GCA_035296645.1. Taxonomy (GTDB): domain Bacteria; phylum Actinomycetota; class Thermoleophilia; order Solirubrobacterales; family Thermoleophilaceae; genus JACCUC01. The sequence goes on along the minus strand of DATHAN010000280.1, from coordinate 4,999 downwards.
GACGGCCGCCAGACGCGCGACTACGTCTACGTGGGCGACGTCGTCGAGGCCAACTTCGCCGCGGCCGCCGCCGACGTCGGCGGGCCGATCAACATCGGCCGTGGCGAGCCCGTCTCGGTGCTCGAGCTCATCGACGCGCTCGGGCGCCTCGCAGAGCGCGACCTCGACCCCGAGCTCGCGCCCCGCCGGCCGGGCGAGGTCCAGGACATCCACCTCGACTTGAGCCGGGCCCGCGCAGAGCTCGGATGGGAGCCGCCGGTGGCGCTCGACGAGGGGCTCGAGCGGACGCTCGCGTCGCTGCGCTGAGGGCAGTGTGCGTGGGGCCTGCCTTCTCGCGCTGAGCGGGGTTTTCCGTCCCGCGAAGCGGCCGGGCGGTGCCTCCGAGCAGATAGACTGTGAGCACGCGCGCAGGCGCTCCACCGGCCGCCGCGAGCCCCGCGAATCCGTCCGACCGCTGTCGCATGATCGGGCACCCGCCTCGAGAGCTGCGAAGGGGCGGGACGTACACCGCGCGACCCCAGACGGAGGAACCATGCCGAGCGACGCCGCCACCCCGACCACCACCGCCCGCACCGGTCAGGGCGTGAGCGTGGCGCGGCGGTTCACCGAGCCCGGCACCCACCCGTTCGACGCGGTCGTGTGGGAGCTGCGCGACGCGGTGATCGGCGATCCCGCGAAGCCCGCGTTCGAGCAGCGCGGCGTCGAGTTCCCCGCCGAGTGGTCGCAGAACGCGACCAACATCGTCGCCCAGAAGTACTTCCGCGGCCAGCTCGGCTCGCCCGAGCGCGAGCGCTCGGTGCGCGAGATGATCGGCCGCGTCGCCGGAACGATCGCGCGCTGGGGGCGCGAGGGCGGCTACGTCACCACCGACGACGACGCCGACGCCTTCGAGGCCGAGCTCACCCACGTCCTGCTCCACCAGCTCGCCGCGTTCAACTCGCCGGTGTGGTTCAACGTCGGCTTCGAGGACAACCCGCAGTGCTCGGCCTGCTTCATCCTCTCGGTCGAGGACGACATGGAGTCGATCCTCGACTGGAACACCAAGGAAGGGCGCATCTTCCGCGGGGGCTCCGGCTCGGGGATCAACCTGTCGAAGATCCGCGGCTCGACCGAGCCGCTGTCGAAGGGCGGGACGGCGAGCGGCCCCGTGTCCTTCATGCGCGGGGCCGACGCGTGGGCCGGCACGATCAAGTCGGGCGGCAAGACACGGCGCGCGGCCAAGATGGTCGTCCTCGACGTCGACCACCCCGACGTCCTCGACTTCGTGTGGTGCAAGGCGCGCGAGGAGGAAAAGGCGGGCGCCCTCCGCGACGCCGGCTTCGACATGTCGATCGACGGCGAGGGCTTCACCTCGATCCAGTACCAGAACGCCAACAACTCGGTGCGTGTGACCGACGAGTTCATGCGCCGCGCCGAGCGTGGCGAGGAGTGGGAGCTCACGGCGCGCATCACCGGCCAGCCGGTCGAGCGCCTCGACGCGCGCGATCTCCTGCGCCAGATCGCCGACGCCGCGTGGCGGTGCGCCGATCCCGGCGTCCAGTACGACACGACGATCAACGAGTGGCACACGTGCCCGAACTCGGGGCGGATCAACGCTTCCAATCCGTGCTCCGAGTACATGCACGTCGACGACTCGGCGTGCAACCTCGCGTCGATCAACCTCATGAAGTTCCGCCGCGAGGACGGCTCGTTCGACACCGAGGCGTTCGAGCACACAGTCGACGTGCTGCTGCTCGCCCAGGAGATCATCGTCTCGCCGTCGAGCTACCCGACCGAGGAGATCGGCCGGAACGCGCGCGACTTCCGCCAGCTCGGGCTCGGCTACGCGAACCTCGGCGCGCTCCTGATGGCGAACGGCGTGCCCTACGACTCCGACGACGGCCGCGCGGTCGCCGCGGCGATCACCGCGCTCATGACCGGCCGCGCCTACCGCCGCTCCGCCGAGGTCGCCGCGGCGATCGGACCGTACGCGCGCTACGGGGAGAACCGCGACCCGCACAACCTCGTGATGCGCAAGCACCGCTCCGCGGCGTATGAGATCCCCGAGGCCGCCGGCGACGCGCCCTTGCTCGCCGCCGCGCGGCGCGCGTGGGACGAGGCGGTCGAGCTCGGCGAGGCGCACGGCTACCGCAACGCGCAGGCCACCGTGCTCGCCCCCACCGGGACGATCTCCTTCCTCATGGACTGCGACACGACCGGCGTCGAGCCGGATTTCTCGCTCGTCAAGTTCAAGGAGCTCGTGGGCGGCGGGCACATGACGATCGTCAACCGCACCGTGCCGCTCGCGCTGACCACGCTCGGCTACTCGTGCGAGCAGACCGCCCAGATCGAGGCGCACATCAACGCGGAGGGGACGATCGTCGGGGCACCCGGCCTGCGCGCCGAGCACCTGCCGGTGTTCGACGTGGCGGTCGGCGAGCGGGCGATCTCGCACCTGGGGCACATCCGGATGATGGGCGCGGTGCAGCCGTTCATAAGCGGGGCCATCTCGAAGACGGTCAACATGCCACAGGAGACCACGGTCGAGGACATCGCCGACGCCTACCTCCAGGCGTGGAGGCTCGGGGTCAAGGCGCTTGCCATCTACCGCGACGGCTCGAAGACCGCCCAGGCACTGCGGACGGAGTCGCACGATGCGAAGGACGCCGAGGCCGAGTCGTCGGAGCCCGAGCCGGCTGCCGCGCCCCCCGAGCCCAAGCCGTTCCGCCGCCGCATGCCGCGCGAGCGCCAGTCGATCACCCACAAGTTCTCGATCGGCGGCCACGAGGGGTACATCACCGCGGGAATGTACGAGGACGGCTCGGTCGGCGAGATCTTCCTGACCGACATCGGCAAGGAGGGCTCGACCCTGCGGGGGATGATGAACTCGTTCGCCACGGCGATCTCGATCTCGCTCCAGTACGGCGTGCCGCTCGAGACCCTGGTGCGCAAGTTCTGCTACATGCGCTTCGACCCGGAGGGGATCACCAACAACCCGGAGATCCCCTTCGCCAAGTCGATGCCCGACTACATCATGCGCTGGCTCGCCTCGCGCTTCCTCGACGTCGACACCCAGGACGAACTCGGCATCCTCACCCCCGAGGTGCGGGCACGCAAGGCGGCGCAGGAGGCGCTCATGCGCGGCGACACCGCGGGGCCGACGAACGGCGGGAACGGCGGCACCGGGGCCGCCGACGGTCGCGCGGCGAGCTCGGAGGGCGAGACCGGCGCGCAGCCAGCCCCGGGCGGCTCGGCCCCCGAGCACGTCCCGTCGGCCTCGGCGCCCGCCACGACCCGCGCGGCCGCCGAGGCGTTTACCGACGAGCCGCCGGTCATGCCAGCCAAGCTCCGGGGCCTCGACCTCGGTCCCGCCTGCGGCCAGTGCGGCGGGATGATGCAGCGCACGGGATCGTGCTACACGTGCTCGAGCTGCGGGAACAACACGGGCTGCGGGTAGTAGTCAGTAGGACCAGCTCCTCGGAGCCACGTGGTGACGTACATCGAGATCAACGCCGCCTACGGCCGACGCGAGGAGGCGGCGTGAGGCACTGGGACCTGCTGTCGCTGTCGGCCGCTCCGGATGCGCCCGAAGTCGACGGCCCGTTGAGTCAGACCGCACGCGTCCTCGCCTCGACGAGCGAGGCGCGGGTGGTCGCGCTGCACCTCCCGGCCGGTGGTCGCCTTCAGGACCACGAGGTTCACGAGCGCGCATGGCTCGTGGTGCTCGAGGGAGAGGTCGAGGTCGAAACGGAAGACGGGACGGTCGTGCGCGGCGGGACCGGCCTGTTCGCCGAGTTCGAGCCGCGCGAGCGCCACGAGGTGCGGGCGCTGGCCGAGGCGCGCATGCTGCTCGTGCTCACGCCGTGGCCGGGCGACGGGCACCCCGGCAGCCTGAGCATCGACGAGAAGCACCACGTCCGCGAGCGGGCGCGCGAGCGCGCCGCGGGCGAGGGATCCTGAGGCCCGCCTAGCCGTCGAGCGGAGCCACGGCCGCGCCGAAGGCGCCGACCCGCGACCGCCTAAGCTCAGGCCATGGCCGATGGCAGCTTCAACGCGCGCGCGACGCTCTCCGCCGGCGGCCGCGAGCTCGACATCTTCCGTCTCGACGCGCTCGCCAACCGCTTCGAGGTCAACCGCCTCCCGTTCTCGCTCAAGGTCCTGCTCGAGAACGTGCTCCGAGCCGAGGCCGCCGGCGACGCCACCCCTCAGCAGGTCGAAGCGCTCGCCGGCTGGGACCCACAGGCCGCGCCGAGCACGGAGATCGGATTCACGCCGGCACGTGTGCTCATGCAGGACTTCACGGGCGTGCCGGCGATCGCCGACCTCGCGGCGATGCGCGACGCCATGACCGAGCTCGGCGGCGACGCACGCGCGATCGAGCCGCTCGTGCCCGTCGAGCTCGTGATCGACCACTCGGTGCAGGTCGACTACTTCGCCCGCGCGGACGCCTTCGAGCGCAACGCCGACCGCGACTACGAGCGCAACCGCGAGCGCTACGCGTTCCTGCGCTGGGGGCAGCGTGCCTTCGAGGGGCTGCGCGTGGTCCCGCCGGCCACCGGGATCGTGCACCAGGTGAACCTCGAGCACCTCGCGCGCGTCCTGTTCGTCGACGAGAAGCGGGGCGTCGCGTACCCCGACACGCTCGTCGGCACCGACTCGCACACGACGATGGTCAACGGGCTCGGGGTGCTCGGCTGGGGCGTCGGCGGGATCGAGGCCGAGGCCGCGATGCTCGGCCAGCCGATCTCCATGCTCATCCCCCAGGTCGTGGGGTTCAGGCTCGACGGCGAGCTGCCCGAGGGGGCCACGGCCACCGACCTCGTGCTCACGGTCACAGAGATGCTGCGCGAGCGCGGCGTCGTCGGCAAGTTCGTCGAGTTCCACGGGCCGGGGCTCGCCCACCTGCCGCTCGCCGACCGCGCGACGATCGGGAACATGAGCCCCGAGTTCGGCTCGACGTGCGCGATCTTCCCGATCGACCGGGAGACGGTGCGCTACCTCGAGTTCTCGGGTCGCCCGG
>DATHAN010000279.1:0-4204 GCA_035296645.1 Thermoleophilaceae bacterium | reverse complement strand
CACGGGACGGCGCACGACGCGCTCATGGCGGCGCCCCTCGTCGGCCAGTACTTCCGCAAGATGGGGGTGGTGTCGGCCTCGCGCGAGACCGTGACCGAGGCGCTCGAGGCCGGTCGCGACGTGCTCGTCTACCCCGGCGGCGACGTCGACTCGCTGCGTCCGTGGACCGAGCGCGACGAGGTCAAGCTCGCCGGCCGCCGCGGCTTCGTCAAGCAGGCGATCCGCTCGGGCGTGCCGATCGTGCCGCTCGCCAAGTCCGGGGGGACGGACACGATGTTCACCCTTCCGGGCGGGCGGACCGTCGCCCGCGCGCTCGGGCTCAAGCAGCTCGCGCGCATCGAGGAGCTTCCGCTCGCGATCGGAGCGCCGTGGGGGATCGCCCCGGCCGTCCTCCCGTTTCTGCCGCTGCCGTCGAAGCTCCGCATCGAGATCCTGGACCCGCTGTTCGTGGACGACGATCCCGACCGCGCCGACGACGACGAGTACGTCGACATGATCTTCGAGGAGGTGGTGTTCCGGATCGAGGAGGGCGTCGGCCGCCTCAAGCGCAAGCGGAGCTTCCCGGTCTTCGGCTGAGCGGCCGGTTCACGCCTCGGCGCGTCCCTCGCCGGCGCGCAGCAGCCGCTCGCGGAGCTCGCCCTGCTCCCCGGGAGAGGGGTCAAAGCGCGCGGGGTCGGGCAGGTCATCGACGCCGCGCAGTCCGAACAGCCGCTCGAACAGGGGTGTCGTGCGGTAGAGGGTGGCGCCGAAGCGCGAGCGCCCCGACTCCTCGATCACGCCCCGCTCGAGCAGGGTGGCGACCGCCGACTCCGAGGCGACGCCGCGGATGCGCGCGATCTCGGGGCGCGAGACCGGCTGCAGGTAGGCGACGATCGCGAGGCACTCGGCCTGCGCCTGGGTGAGCGGCGGCGTGCGCGCGCGCGCGAGCAGGCGGCGCGCGGCGGAATCGGCATCCGGGATCGTCGCGAGCGCGTAGCCGCCCGCGACCTCCCGCAAGCGCAGGCCCCGTGCCTCCTGCTCGCACCGCTTCCCGACGCGCTCGAGCGCCGCGGCCACGTCCGCCTCGGGCGACTCGCACGCCTCGGCCAGCTCGGCCAGGGCGACGGGCTCGGGCGAGACGAAGAGCAGCGCCTCGAGGATCGGCTCGAGGTCGCTCATTCGGCCCCCACCGGGGTCGTGCGGCGATCGGATCGCGCGGAGGCCTCCGGCGGCTGCGCCGACTCCGGCGGTCGCTCGGCGCCTCGGTCGCCAGCGGTCCGGAGCACGTCGATCGGCCCGAACGCCTCCGGCTGGTCCCAGGTGGCCTCGCCGACCTTGTAGAGCTCGAGCAGCGCGAAAAGCGTCACCGCCTCGGTCATGCGGTCGGCGTCCGCGACGCAGTCGTCGAAGTTGACCCGCCGGCGGCCGGCGAGCATGGCGCGCACGTGGGCGAGCCGCCGCTCGAGGGAGACCGCCGGGCGCGCGATGTGACGCGTGTCGACCTCCGGCGGGGAGCGCAGCAGGTCGCCGAGCGCACGCCCGAGCCGCACCGGTTCGTACACCGCCTCGGTGCCCGCGAGCGGGGCACGGCGCAGCTCCGCCGGGGGTGGCGCCGAGCGGTAGCGCACCCCGCGCTCGGCCTCGTGCCGCTCGCGCAGATGCCCCGCGGCCGCGCGGTAGCGCGCGTACTCGAGCAGGCGCGCGAGCAGCTCCTCGGCCGCCTCGGGGGCCTCGAGCGCGAGCGGCTCCTCCTCCTCGCGGGGAAGCATGAGCCGCGACTTGAGCTCGAGGAGGGCGGCGACGAGGACGAGGAACTCGGTCGTCGCCTCGAGGTCGAGCTCGCCGGCGCGCTCGAGATGGTCGAGATACGCGAGCACGACCTCGGCCAGGTCGACCTCGAGCAGGTCGACCTCCTCCCGCAGCACGAGCGCGAGCAGCAGATCGAAGGGACCGTGGAAGACCTCGAGGTCGAGCTCGAGCGGCGGCAGCGGCACGCCGCGAGGGTATTGGCGCGCGTGGACGGGGACTCGAGCGCCTAGACCCGCGGCGGGCCCACGCCCATCCGCTCGCGCGCGTCGGCGAGCGTGTCCGCGGACATCGCCCGGGCCCGCTCCGCGCCCGCGGCGAGCGTCGCCTCGAGCGCCCTCTCGTCGACGCGCAGCTCGGCGTAGCGCTCGCGCACCGGGGCGAGGTACTCGACCACCGAGTCGGCGACCGCCTGCTTGAAGCTCCCGTAGCCGGCGCCGTCGAACTCGAGCTCGACGCTCGCCGGCTCGGTGCCGCGGATCGTCGCCATGACCTCGATCAGGTTCGAGATGCCCGGCTTCTCGGGCGAGCGGATCACGTCACGACCCGAGTCGGTGACCGCGCTCTTCACCTTCTTGACGATCGCCTCGGGCTCGTCGAGCACGTACAGCGTGCCCTGCTCGGTCGAGGCGGTCGTCGACATCTTGCGCTCGGGCTCCTGGAGGTCCATGATCCGCGCGCCGGTCTCGGGAATCCGGTGGTGGGGGACGACGAACGTCTCGCCGAAGCGCTCGTTGAAGCGGATCGCGATGTCGCGCATGAGCTCGATGTGCTGGCGCTGATCGGCGCCGACCGGAACCTCGTCGGCCCGGTAGGCGAGCACGTCGGCGGCCTGGAGGGCCGGGTACACGAACAGCCCCGCCGACACGAGCTCGCGCTGGCGCGCGGATTTGTCCTTGAACTGGTGCATGCGGTTGAGGTCGCCGTGCGCGGTGACCGCGCACAGGAGCCAGCACAGCTCGGTGTGCGCCGGGACGTCCCCCTGGCGGAAGAGCACGCAGCGAGCCGGGTCGAGCCCGGCGGCGAGCAGCATCGCGGTCGTGTCGAGCCCCGAGCGGCGGAGCTCGGCCGGGTCGTACGGGACGGTGGTCGCGTGCAGGTCGACGATGCAGTAGATGGCCTCGCCGCGGTCCTGGCCCTCGACGAAGTGGCGGATCGCCCCGAGGAAGTTGCCGAGGTGCTTGCGCCCGGTGGGCTGGATGCCCGAGAAGATGCGCACCGTCGGCCTCAGCCCTCGTACAGAGAACGCTGGTCGGGGAGCATCGGAAGGTGGCGCGTGCGAGAGCCCATGCCGGCGTAACGTTACGTCGGCCGGCGGGCAACGAGTCCCGCTCCCTCCGTCAGCACGAGCTCCGCGCGTCGCCCGGATCGGTCGCGCACGCGTCCTCGCCCGGCCCGCCGTTGGCGACGTCGTTGCGCGGGCGCCCGTCGCGGGCGCCGAGGCGATCGCCGCCGCCCTGGCCCGACAGGACGTCGCGTCCCGAGCCGCCGGTCAGCGGTCGTTGCCCGGACCTCCCGTCACGGTGTCGTTGCCAAGCTCCACCGGAGAGCGCGTCGCGCCCGGCCTCGCCCCGGAGCACGTCGTTCCCGTCCCCGCCGCGGACCACGTCGTCCCCTTCCGCGGCGTTGACCACGTCGTCGCCGCCGCCGGCGCAGATCACGTCGCGGCCCGGCGTGCCGAGCAGGACGTCGTCGCCTGGGCTCCCGCGGAGCGTGCACGCGGGGGCGCCACCGCCGCCACCGCCGGCGCCGGAGCCCGCGACGTAGATCGGCGTCGAGACCGCCTCGATCGACGAGCCGCGGTCGAGCTGGAGCCGATAGCGCCCGGGTGCGCCGACGCGCACCGCGAGGCGGAAGCGGTCGCGCGTGACGGGGGACCCTGCGAGTCGGCGTGCGGCCGTCCTTGAGCACGGTCAGCGTGTACGGCCCGCCCGGGGAGCCGCCCGGCGCTCCCCCGAGCACGCGCGCGACGAGCTCGACCCGGCGGCCGCGGACGATGTCGCCCATGATCGCCGGCGGCGCCGACGAGCCCGCCGCACGCGCCTCGAAGCGCAGGTCGGGTCGATCGTTGCCGCCGATCTTCACGTACGTGTGTCCCGCGCGGACGCCGTCACGGATGTCCCGCGTCGACAGCTCGTGGGCGAAGACCACGGTCGTCGGCTCGCCGACCGGCGACTGGGTCGGCTGCTCGACGCGTCCGGCGCGGTGCGAGTCGGAGCCGCCGACCGCCGCGATCCGGTGGCCGCGGTCGAGTGCGCGTTCCCAGAAGCCGATCGCCGTGACCGTGAACGGGTTCGGGCCCGGGCGCGCCGGCCCGTTGATGTCGGCCGGCCCCGTGGCGATCTCGATCCCGTCGACGAGCCCGTAGCCCGTCTCGGCCGGCGAGTACTCCCACTCGCAGCCCCGGCACAGGTTGGCC
>DATHAN010000278.1:0-3341 GCA_035296645.1 Thermoleophilaceae bacterium | reverse complement strand
ATCGCCGCGCGGGCGTCGTCGGCGCCCGCGTCGGCGACCTCGCACAGCGCCTCGCCCGTGGCCGGGTCCTCGACCTCGAACGTGCCGCCCTCGGAGGCCTCGCGCCACTCGCCGCGGATGTACAGGCCCTTGTGGACCGCGTCGACGACGCTCTGCTCGGAGGAGGTTGCGGTTGCCATCTAGCTCACCCCTGGGTCGTGGTTGAAGGAAGCGACCGTCACGGTCACGCGACCACCGTCTCGGCGCCGAGCTCCTCGGAGAACGTGACGTCGAGCGAGTAGTCGATGGGGAGCACGATCAGGCTCGGCAGGTCGAGGTCGAGCGCCTGGCGCAGGCGTTCGGGGTAGTCGTCGATCGACTCGCAGCGCCACGCCGGCATCCCGAACGACTCGGCGAGCTTCACGAAGTCGGGGTTCGCGAAGTCGGTGCCGAAGTGGCGGCCGAACTTCTTGTCCTGCTTCCACACGATCGAGCCGTACTGCTGGTTCTCCCAGATCACGTTCACGATCGGCGTCTTGAGGCGGACGGCCGTCTCGAGCTCCTGCATGTTCATCAGGAAGCCGCCGTCGCCGTTCACCGTGACGACGCGGCGGTCCGGGTGAACGAGCTTGGCGGCGATCGCCGCGGGCAGCGCGAAGCCCATGCCGGCCAGCCCGTTGGCGATCAGCACGGTGTTCGGCTCGTGCGCCGGGTACATGCGCGCGATCCACAGCTTGTGGAGGCCGACGTCGGAGATCAGGATGTCGTCGCGACCGAGCAACTGGCGGAGCTCCCACAGCGCGCGCGGCGGCTGCATCGGGAAGTGGTCCTCGTCGTGCGCCGCCTCGAAGCGCCCGAGCACGATCTCGTTGAGCCGGCTCGAGCCGCCGTGCTCGCACCGGCCCCCGCACTCCTCGGCGAGGCGTCCGAGGATGTAGCTCAGGTCACCGATCAGGTCGACCTCGGTCGTGAAGTGCGCGTCGACCTCGACGGACACCGTGTCGATGCACACGATCCGCTTGTCGTTCCTCGGGTTCCACTTCGCGGGGCTCTGCTCGACGAAGTCGTACCCGACGGTGATCACCACGTCGGCGTCTTCGAAGCCCGCGAGCGCGTAGTCGTGCTCCTGCACGCCGACCGTTCCGAGCCAGCCGTCCTCGGCGTAGTCCATCGCGCCCTTGCCCATGAATGTCTCGGCCACCTGAATCCCGGTCGCGCGGCTGAACTCACGCAGCGCCTGGGCCGCGCCCACGCGCAGGACGCCGTGGCCCGCGAGCACCACCGGGTGCTCGGCCTCCGTGATGATCTCCGCGGCGTCGAGGATCTCGACCGCCGAGGGCTCCGGGCGGCGGATGCGCCCCGGCGCGCCGAGCGGCGCGGCGTCGAGGTCGGTCTCCATCACGTCCTCGGGGAGCTCGAGGTGGGTCGGCCCCGGCTTCTGCGCCTGGGCGACCTTGAACGCCTTGCGCACGGCCTCGGGGATGATCCCCGGCTCGCTGATGCGCGCGTTCCACTTGGTGATGGGCTGAAGCACCTGGAGCACGTCGATGTACTGGTGCGACTCCTTGTGCATGCGCTCGAGGCCGCCCTGGCCGGTGATGGCGACGAGCGGCGCGTGATCGAGGAGCGCGTCGGCGACCGCGGTCGTGAGGTTCATCGCGCCCGGCCCGAGCGTGCCGAGGCAGACGCCGGCGTGCCCGGTCAACCGCCCGTACACGTCGGCCATGTACGCGCCGCCCTGCTCGTGCCGCACCGGCACGAACTCGATCGACGAGTCGGCGAGCGCCTCGTTCAGGTCGACCGTCTCCTCGCCGGGAATGCCGAAGACGTGGCGCACGCCCTCGGCCTCGAGGCACTCCACGAACACCGCCGCCGCTTTTCGTGCCGCCAAACCGCTCCTCCTGGACTCGTCTCGTCTCTACCCTCGTCGCGGGGTCGCCCGGTCGCGCAAGCGATCGGCCGCAGCGGCCCTCAAGGCGACCTTTTCCCCCGCCGATCGCTCGGTACACGCTTCTCGGGTCACTCGCCTGCTCGTCGAGGGCGCGGCGGGAGCGTGGGTGCCCGGGGCCGAACGGCGGCCAGCGCCGCGTCCGCGCCTAGCTCGCCTCGCGCTCGATCTCGGCGGCGAAGGTCTCGCCGCCGTCCGCACCCCTCGCGCCGGCGAGCGTGCCGTCGCCCCCGTTGTGGTCCGGCGGCGCGACGTTCGGCGTACCGGCCGAGGCGCGCGCGGCGTACGCGGCGCGCGCGTTCTTGTCGATCTGCGTGGCGATCTTGTCGGTCTCGAACAGGCGGTTCAGGAAGTCGCGCCCGCGGCGCGGCAAGATCTGCGAGAACCGCAGCAGGGGATCGAGCGAGGCGGGCACGAACACGTCGAAGCGTGGGTTCTCGAGCCCGTCGACGAGCGCGAGCCCGACCTCGTGGGGCTCGACGAGCTTGACTCCCCGCCCCGCGCTCATGCCCGAGGCGAGCTCGGTGTTCGCCAGGCCGGGCATGACCACCGACAGCTCGACGCCGCTGCCCTGGAGCTCATGGCGCACCGATTCGCTCAGTCCGACCACCGCGTGCTTGGTCGCCACGTAGACCGCCTCGCCCGCGACCGCGACCTTGCCGGCGGCCGAGGCGATGTTGACGACGTGGCCCGAGCGCCGCTCGAGCATGCGCGGGAGCGCGAGTCGCATCCCGATGATCACGCCGTGCACGTTGATGTCGAACTGCCGGCGGGTGAGTGAGTCGGGCTCCTCGAGGAACGGCTCGACGACCATGATCCCCGCGTTGTTGACGAGCACGTCGAGCGGCCCGAGGCGCGTCTCGACCTCGTCGAGGAAGCGCTTGAAGGAATCGCGGTCGGTGACGTCGAGCGGGAGGCCGACCGCATTGTGCGGGAGCTTCGCCGCCTCGGCGGCGGCCAGCTCGGCATCGAGGTCGCCCAAGGCGACGTGAGCGCCGCGGGCGCTGGCCGCCTCGGCCATGGCGAGGCCCAGCCCGCGCGCGCCGCCGGTGATGGCGACCGTGCGTCCGGTGATCGGGCGCCGGGCCTGCTTCGAGCGGCGACGGAGGCGGGCCATGGGACGGGCAGGCTACCCGGCCGCGGGCGATCGTGCGTGATCGACGGCGTGCTCCGGCGCCGTCGGGAGTCGGGCCAGCCCTACCGCGTGAAGCGCACGGTCACCACGTCCCCGTCCCGCAGCATGTAGTCGCGTCCCTCGAGCCGAAGCGCCGCCCGCTCGCGCGCGCCGGCGTAGCCGCCGGCCGCCACCAGCTGGTCCCACGCGACGACCTCGGCGCGCACGAAGCGGCGCTGCATGTCGGTGTGGACCTTGCCGGCCCCCTCCCAGGCCGTGGTTCCGCGCGCGACGGCGTGG
>DATHAN010000277.1:0-6154 GCA_035296645.1 Thermoleophilaceae bacterium | reverse complement strand
AGCTTGGTCGTGATGCCCATCAGCCTGGCGGTCTTGCGCACCTCGTCGGGCCCGAGGTCGAGGTCGAGCTGGGCGTAGACCGTGTTGTCGGACTTGAGCGTCGCCTGCTCGAGGCTCATGCGGCCGCCGTAGCTCTTGTCGTAGGTCGTGACCTTCCACCTGCCCCACTTGGGCAGGTTGAGCGACAGCGGCTTCGACTCGTAGGTCGTGGTCCTCGGGTCGACCTTCTTGCGGATGGCCGTGGTCAACACCATGGTCTTGAACGCCGAGCCCGGCTGGCGGTGGCCCTGCGCGGCGAGGTTGAACGTGCGGTCGGTGTACTGCCCGCTCGAGGCCATCGCCCTGACGTGGCCGGTGCGCGGGTCGATCGAGACGACCGCCGAGCTCGGGTCGCTCGGGTAGGGAAGCTGGCTCCGGATCGCCGCGCGGCCCGCCTCCTGGAGCTGCGGGTCGACCGTGGTGCGCACCTTGAGCCCGCCGCGGCGGAAGACGCCGGCGCCGTAGCGCTCGATCAGCTGATCCTGCACGTAGTCGAAGAAGTAGGGCTCGCGGCGCTTGGTGTAGGTGTCGCCGCGGTTGAGGTCGAGCCCCTTGCGCGCCGCCCGGCGTGCGGCCGAGCCCGAGATCCGCCGGTTGCGGACCATCGCCTGGAGGACCTCGTTGCGGCGCTCGAGCGCGGCGCTCGGGTTGCGGAACGGGTTGTACTGCGACGGGGCCTGCGGCAGGCCGGCGAGCAGGGCCGCCTGGTGGAGCTTGAGGTCGTCGGCGTGCTCCGAGAAGTAGGTCTGGGCGGCTGCCTCGACGCCGATCGCCGTGCGCCCGTTGATCGTCCCGAACGGGACCGAGTTGAGGTACTCGCGCAGGATCCAGCGCTTCGAGCGGCGAGACTCGAGCTCCGAGGCGAGCTTGGCCTCGCGGATCTTGCGCTCGAACGAGCGCTGGGCGTCCTTGATGTACAGCGCGCGAGCGAGCTGCTGGGTGATCGTCGAGCCACCCTGGACCGTCCGCCCGGAGCTCAGGTTGCTCACCCCGGCGCGCACGATCGCCGCGTAGTCGACGCCCTCGTGGCGCCAGAAGTTCTCGTCCTCGATCGCGACGACGGCGTTGCGCACGTTGCGCGGCATGCGGCTCCAAGTGATCGGCGTGCGGATCTCGTCGGACTGGACGTAGCCGAGGCGCGAGCCGTCGGCCGCGTAGATGACCGAGTTCTGTCCCTTGTCGATCGGCTTGAGCTCGTCGATCGTGGGAGCGGTGGCCGCCACCGCGGCGACGTACCCGACCGCCACCAGCGCGAAGAGCGAGGCGAGCGCTCCGATCACACCCAGGCCGAGCGACGCCCGGCGGCCGATCGGCGTGCGCCGCCTGCGCGAGCGGCGCATCTGTCTCTGGCGATGGGTCATCGAGGGGTCGACGCGCGGTTCCGCTGCGAGGGCGCCCGCGCTCCCCCGGGTCAGCCGCGGCCGTCGGGCAAGGATAGCCCCTCTTCGTGCAGCACCTCGAGGCCTCCGGCGCGCAGCCGTGCGGCGGTCGGTCCGCGCTCGGCCGCGGTCGCCACCCACGTCGACAGGTCGATGCGGATGCCCTCCTTGTCGACCTCGCCGACCGTGACCTCGACCTCGTCGTCGCCAGAGAGCACCTCGAGCGCCCGCGCCGCGTCCGCGCCCGGGGACAGCCACACCGACACCTTCACGTTGACGCGCGGGTCGACGATCGTGTGGTTCTCGATCGTGGTCTGCGCGAGACGCTCGTTGGGCACGATCACCCGGTGGCCCTCGTCGTCCCGGATGTAGGTGTAGGTGAGCCGGACGTCCTCGACGACGCCCGTCTCCTCCTCGACGGTCACGAGGTCGCCGATCCGGATCGGCTGGTTGACTGCGAGCGAGACGCCCGCCACCGCGTTGGCGATCGTCTGGCGTGCGGCGAAGCCGATCACGAGCCCGAGCGCCGCCGAGGACGCGAGCACACCGGTCGCCAGGCGGCGCGCGACCTCAAACTGACTGAGCGCGAGCGCGACCCCGATCACGAGTATGAGCGCGGTCACGAGCCGCCGGACGACGCGGACGCGGGTGGCCGCGCCGGGGTCCTGGTGCCCCGGCCTGCGCCCAGCCTGCCGCCGCGAGCGTGCGACGAACGCGCGGTCGACGAGGCGGGCGATCACTATCGCCACGAGCACGGTGATGGCCGCCGAGATCTCGTGCGCGTACGCTTCGAGGAACGGGACCTTGGCCACCTGGTCCTTCGTCATGGCGGCGCAGGCTACCCGCCGTGAGCGGTGCGGCCGGCGCCGGCGGGGGCGGGGCGCCGCGCGCGGTCCTGCTCGACGCGCTCGGGACGCTCGTCGCGCTCGAGCCTCCGGCCCCGCGGCTGCGCGCGGAGCTCGCCCGGCGCGGGTACGCGGTGAGCGCGGCGGCGGCCGAGGCGGCGGTCCGGGCCGAGATCGCCTACTACCTCGAGCACCACCTCGAGGGTCGCGACGAGCGCTCGCTCGCCGACCTGCGCGACCGCTGCGCCGCGATCGTCCGCCGCTCGGTCGACGTGCCGGGCCTCGACGGTGCGACGGCGCGCGCGGCCCTGCTCGCGTCGCTGAGCTTCCGCGCGCAGCCGGACGCGGCGCCGGCGCTTCGGGAGCTGCGGGCGCGGGGGTTGCGACTCGTCGTGGCGAGCAACTGGGACTGCTCGCTGCCCGAGGTGCTCGCCGAGGCCGGGCTCGCGGCGCTCGTGGACGGGGCCGTGTCCTCGGGGGCGGTGGGCGCGGCGAAACCGGACCCGCGCGTGTTCGAGGCGGCGCTCGCGTTCGCCGGGGTAGGCCCCGGGGAGGCCGTGCACGTCGGTGACTCGGTGACGAACGACGTCGCCGGCGCGAGAGCCGCGGGCGTGCGCCCGATCCTGCTCCTCCGCCAGGGCGAGGAACTGCGGCCGGCCGGGACGCCGAGCCCGAGCGCGGCGGCCGCCTCGGCCCGCAGCGGCGGCGCGGTGGCGGCCGGCGACCCCGGTGCGCCGGTCATCCGCACGCTCGCCGAGCTCCCCTCCCTAGTCTTGGAGCGCGGATGAGCTCGTGGCAACCAGAGCACCCCCCGGCGGGCGAGGCGGCGATCGCCGGTCAGGCCGATCGCTGGCCGTCGGAGCCGGTCGAGCTCGCCGCGGGCGGCCCGCCGGCCGCGCACGAGGCTCCCGGTCCCGGTCGCGACGGCGAGGAGAATGGCCCCCACTGGGGCGCGTGGCAGGCGCTGCTCGGGTTCGTCGCCGCGTACCTCGGGACGGCCACGGTGATCCTGATCGTCAGCCTCGTGACGCTTCCGGCCGGAGTGAACCTCGACCGCCCGCCGCCGGTCTTCAACGTCGTCGGGGTCCTATTACAGAATCTCGTGTTCATCGCCGCGGCGGTCGCGTTCGCGGCGATCAGCGCGCGCCCGAGGGCCTGGCACTTCGGCATACGGCGGGCGCCCCTCGGCCGCACCGTGGGGTGGGCGGTGCTCGGCGTCTTCGCCTACATCACGTTCGCCGCGGTGTACCAGGCGCTCGTCGATCCGCAGGGCAAGCAGTCGATCGCCGAGGCGCTGGGCGTCAAGGAGGGCGGCGCGCTACTCGTCGTGGGGGGCTTCGTGGTGATCGTCATGGCGCCGATCGCCGAGGAGTTCTTCTTTCGCGCGTTCTTCTACCGGGCGATGCGCAACAGCCTCTCGCGGGTGGCGGGTCGGGTCGCGGGAGTGCTGCTCGCCGCGGTCCTCACCGGCGCGCTCTTCGGGGTGATGCATCTCGAGCCCGACCGCGTCAAGGAGACGCTCCAGCTGATCCCGTTGCTCGTCGTACTGGGCGTGGTCTTCTGCCTGGTCTACGAGAAGACCGGCTCGCTGTTCGCGGTGATCGGCCTGCACGCGGTGGTCAACATGTTCGGCTACCTCCTCGTCACGAAGGACAGCTGGATCGTCGCGCTGGCGTTCGGAGGAGCGATGGTCGCCGCGTGCATCGCCCTCCCGCGGCTGCTGCCCCGCACGCCCACGGCGGCGCCCGCGCCACCGTGAGCGGACGCGCGGGCGCGCCCGACGCGCTCGGCGCCGCGCGCGGGCGGCTCGTCGCCGAGCTCCGCAAGCACGCGCTCGTCATCGGCGAGGTGACGCTCACGAGCGGGGCGACCGCGCGCTACTACGTGGACGCCAAGCGGGCGATCCTGCGCCGGCCGGGCTTCCTCGCCGTGGGCGAGCTCGTGGCCGCCGAAGCCGGCGTCCGGGGCGCCACCGCCGTCGGCGGAATGACCATGGGCGCCGACCCGGTCGCGTGCGCCGCCCTCGCCGCGGCGGACGGCGGCCTGAAGGCTTTCTTCGTGCGCCAGCAGCGCAAGGAGCACGGTCTCGAGCGCTGGGTCGAGGGCCCGCCACTGGAGCCCGGCGAGCGCTGCCTCGTCGTGGAGGACGTGGTCACCACCGGTGGCTCGACGGTCGCGGCGATCGAGCGCATTCGTGGCGAGGGGCTGGCAATCGCCGGCGTGGTGAGCGTGCTCGATCGCCTGGCCGGCGGCCGCGAGGCGATCGAGGCGGCGGCCGGGGCGCCGTACCTGGCGCTCACCACGATCGACGACGTGTACCCCGAGCGACCGGACCGGCGGGGGTAGGCCGCCGGCACAGGCGGGGCGCGGGGCAAGAGAGCTCGCCTACCATGCCCGCGAGCCCCCGTAGCTCAGTGGATAGAGCACGCGCCTCCTAAGCGCGGTGTCGCAGGTTCGACTCCTGCCGGGGGCGTTACGGCGGCCCTGAGGAGGCCCACCGGCGACTCGGCGGGGGAGGGCCGTCGTCAGTACCCTCGCCGGCCGTGCGCGGGCGCATCCTGCTCGGACTGTTCGTCCTCGCGTTCGCGCCCACGGCCGGCTGCGGCGAGGCGGCTCGCGACGAGGCCGGCACCTTCGACGAGATCCCCCGCGTCGTCCGCGAGGTCGAGCCGTCGGTCGTGGCGGTGCTCGCTCGCGGCGCGCAGGCCGAGGGTCAGGGGAGCGGCGTGATCGTCCGCCGCGACGGGCTGATCGTCACCAACGCGCACGTCGTCGATGGGGCGCAGAGCCTCGAGGTCGGCCTCGCGAGCGGCGACCGAGTACCCGCGCGGCTCGTCGCCGCCGACCCGCGCGTCGACCTCGCGCTGCTGCGCATCGACCGGGGCGACCTCCCGGCCGCGCGCTTCGTCGACGACCTGCCGGCGGTCGGGGAGCTCGCGATCGCGGTCGGCAACCCGCTCGGCTTCGAGAACTCGGTGACCGCGGGGATCGTGTCCGGGCTCAATCGATCGATCCCCTCGGGAGGCCAGACCCCGGCGCTCGTCGACCTGATCCAGACCGACGCGCCCATCTCCCCCGGCAACTCGGGCGGCGCACTCGTCGGCGACGGCGGTCGCGTGATCGGCATCGACGTCGCCTACATCCCGCCCGAGGCGCGCGCCGAGTCGATCGGGTTCGCGATCCCGGGGCCGCGCGTGCGCGATGCCGTCGACGAGCTGCTCAGCCGCGGCCGGGTCACCGAGGCGTTCCTCGGCGTCGTGCTCACCCCGCTCTCGCCGCAGATCGCCGAGCGCTTCGGGATCCGGGAGGACGGCGGGGCGATCATCCTCGCGGTCGAGCCGCGCTCGCCGGCCGCCCGGTCGGGACTCGGGCCGGGCGATGTGATCGTGGGGGTGGACGGCCGCCCGGTCGAGGCGGTCGAGCAGGTGCAGGCGGCGCTGCGGCGAGCGACCGCGGGCGACCGCATGCGGCTGACCGTCGCTCGCGCGGGCACCCGCCGCGAGATCACGGTCACGCTCGCCGAGCGCTAGGCCGTCACTCCCCCTCGTACAGCGACTCGCGCGCGAGCTCGCGCCCGCCGCCACCGTACACCCGGACCTCGAGCAGGTCGCCCGTGTAGTCGTCGAGCGAGACGAGCGTGAAGCGATCGTCGACCACCGGGCACTGGTCGGTGGTCGTGGGGCCGAGCTCGGCCGTGGCGAGGGCGCCGTCGGGCACGAGCGCCCGCCCCCACACGAGCGTGACGGTGCCGCGCCGGCCCTCCGGCCCGCGCCAGCCTTCGAGCTCGTGGTCCGAGAGGTCGAGCTCCCAGTCGGGGTTGCGCGCCGCGGTCTCCGTCGTCGCGTCGGCGAACGCCCGGAAGTCGGCGGGCTCCGCGCCCTCGCGCGCGCG
>DATHAN010000276.1:0-6219 GCA_035296645.1 Thermoleophilaceae bacterium | reverse complement strand
CGAGCAGCGGCGGGTCGACGGCCGAGAGCGGGCGGTCGGAGCACGCCTGGAGCACATGGTCGAGCGTCGCCCGCCGCTGGACGGCCCCGAAGGCCAGCGCCTCGGCGAGCGCGCGCTCGCGCCCCCCGAGTCCCAGCCGCTCGGCCTCCGCGCGCAGCGCGGCGTCGGCGTAGGCGTCGTCGACCGACACCCTCCTTACGACGCGGAGCGCGCACCGCCGCGCGGGCGAGGCGCCGCCGCGGTCGCGCGCCGGCGCGTGACGGGATCGCTTCTCGGCCCCGGCGCGGCTCACGCCGACCGCCGGGTCGGGGCGGCGTCGGGAGCCGTGCGCACCCCAACGGCTGCCGCGCCTCGGCCCCGCAACCACGCCGCCGCCTCCATCGGCCGCCCGCCGGCGGGCTGGACCTCGAGCAGCTCGAGCACCCCGTCCGCGCAACCCAGGAGCAGGCGCTCGCCCGCCGCGGCGAGCTCACCCGGGGCGAGCTCGGGCTGGGCGCCGTGGAGCGCGCGCGCCGCGCGGACGCCGAGCCGCTCGCCTCCCCGGTGCGACGGCGCGGCGGCCGAAAGCTCGAGCCACGCTCCGACGTGCGGCGTCAGGGCGCGCACGCGCCGCGCGAGGGCGGCGGCCGATGCGGCCTCGGGGTCGAGCCGCCGCTCCTCGCGCTCGATCTTCGGCGCGATCGTCACGCCCTCGCTCGACTGCTCGACGCACGCCGGCCGCCCGTCGAGCGCCTCGACGAGCAGCTCGCCGCCGAGCTCGGCGAGCCGCCGCGAGAGCGAGCCGTAATCGTCGTCCGGGCGGATCGGCTCCGCGCGGGCGAGGCACACGGGGCCCGCGTCCATCTCGAGCGTCGGGCGCATGATCGAGACGCCCGTGACCGCGTCGCCGGCCTCGATCGCCCGCTCCACAGGCGCCGCCCCGCGCCAGCGCGGCAGCAGCGAGGGGTGCACGTTGAGCATCTCGTGCGCGGACAGCAGCGGCTCGCGGAGCAGCGCGCCGAACTCGCAGATCGTCACCACGTCGGGGCGCGCCGCCGCGACCAGCCCGCGCGCCTCGGGGTCGTTGACGTGCTCGGGCTGAGCGAGCTCGATCCCGAGCGCCCGTGCCGTCTCGGCCACGGGCGGCGACGCCACCCGCCGGCCCCGCCCACGCGGGCGGTCGGGACGGGTGACGACGAGCACCGGCCGGTGCGGACTGCGCGCGAGCCGCTCGAGCACCGCCACCGCGAACTGCGAGGTGCCGAGGTAGACCGTCCGCATACCGTCGGGCCCGCGCGAGCCCGCGCCCGTCAGGCCGCGGTGCGCTCCGGCTCGCGTTCGCGGAGCGCGCGCAGCGCCTCCCGGCGTGCTTCCTTCGTGGCGCGATCGAGGATCAGCACCCCGTCGAGGTGGTCGAGCTCGTGCTGGATCACGCGCGCCTCGAGCCCCGAGGCCTCGACCAGGCGATCGTCCCCGCGCTCGTCGCGCGCACGCACGCGCACGTGGACCGGGCGCTCGACGTCGACCGCCACCCCCGGGATCGACAGGCACCCCTCCTCGAGTGTCTCGAGCTCGGCCTCGCTCGCCCACTCGACCTCGGGGTTGACGAGCGCGACGAGCGGCGCATCGGGCTCCACGCGGTACACGAGCAGCCGCTGCGAGAGCCCGAGCTGCGGCGCGGCGAGTCCGACCCCGAGCGAGTCGCGCATGATCGCCCCCATGTGGGCGACCTGGCCTTGAAGGGCCGCGTCGAAGCGGTCGACGGGCGTCGCGGTCGAGCGCAGGATCGGATCGCCGTAGCGGCGCAGGAGCGACAGGGCGGCGGTGCGCCGCGCCTCGACCGCGGGGTCGAGCCGGCCTTCCTCGTCCTCGAGGCTCTCCTCGCGCAGGTCCGGCTCGTGCGGCATGAGCGGAGTCTAATCACGCCCCCCGGGAGCCCGGGGCGGCGCTCAGTGCGGGTCGACGTCGACGGCGAACGCCACCCCGCGCGACTCGCGCGCACCGGCGATCACCTCGACCGAGCGCCGCACCGACGCCACCGCGGCCACGCCCGAGGCCGCCTTGACCACCACCTGCGACCGCACGCGCCCCTTGAGGCGGAAGAGCGGCGCCGGTCCGAGCACGGCGGTGCGCTCGTCGCCGTTGGGGCGCGGCGCTGACCCGAGCGCGTCGCCGATCCGCTCGGCCACCGCCGCCGCGGCGCGGGCCTCTGCGCCCGCCTCCGGTGAGGAGCACACCACCCGCACGAGCTGGGCGAACGGCGGGTACCCGAGCAGACGCCGGCGCTCGAGCTCACCGCGCACGAACCCCTCGGAGTCGTGGCGGGCGGCGTGGCGCAGCGCGCGCACGTCCGGGTCGAGCGCCTGGACGATCACCCTGCCGCCGCGCGGCCCGCGTCCGCTGCGGCCGGCGAGCTGGGCGACGAGGGCGAACGTCCGCTCCTCGGCGCGGAAGTCGGGGAAGCGCAGCGTGGCGTCGGCGTCGAGGACGACGGCGAGCGTGACATCGGGGAAGTCGTGCCCCTTGGCGACCATCTGCGTTCCGAGCAGCACGCCCGCGGGCGCCGCGTCGAAGCGGGCGAGGCGCTCGCCCGCGGCGCCCGAGGCGGCGGCCGCGTCGGTGTCGAGGCGGACCACCGGGAGCGGGTCGAGCAGCTCGAGGAGCGCGTCCTCTAGCCGCTCGGTGCCCGCGCCGTGTCGCGCGACCGACACCGAGCTGCAGTCCGGGCACGCGTGCGGCACCGGCTCGGCGTGACCGCAGTGGTGGCACTCGAGACGCGCGGCCGCGCGGTGCAGCACGAGCGTGACGTCGCAGTCCGGGCACTCCCACACCCGCGCGCACGTCCGGCAGGTGAGGAAGCCCGACCACCCGCGGCGATTGAGGAGGACGATCGCCTTCTCGCTCCGCCGGCGGACCTCGAGCAGCGCCTCCAGCGTGCAGGGGTGGAGACCGGCGCCGCCATCGACCCCGAGCGTGCTCACGCGTTCGACCGGCGGGAGCGCGCGGCCGTCGACGCGCTCCGGGAGGGACAGCCGTCGCAAACGCGCGAAGCTCTCCGGACGCGGCGTCGCCGTACCCGCCACGAGCACGGCGCCCGCAGCGCCGGCGCGCCGCTCGGCCACCCGCCGGGCGTCGTAGCGGGGATCGCCCTCCTGCTTGTACGAGCCGTCGTGCTCCTCGTCGATCGCGATCAGGCCGAGGTTGCGGACCGGAGCGAACACGGCCGAGCGCGCCCCGACGCACACGCTCGCCTCGCCTTCGCGCAGGCGGCGCCACTCGTCGAGGCGCTCGCCCGGCGACAGGCGCGAGTGGAGCACCGCGACCTCGTCGCCGAAGCGATCGCGGAAGCGGCCGAGCGTCTGCGGCGTGAGCGCGATCTCGGGCACGAGCACGATCGCCGAGCGCCCGCGCGCGAGCGCGGCGGCCACCGCTTCGAGGTAGACCTCGGTCTTGCCGCTGCCCGTCACGCCGTGGAGCAGCAGGCGACGCGCGCCGGCCGTCGCATCTCCTGGCGCGTCGAGCGCCGCGCGGATCGCGGCGAGGGCATCGCGCTGGGCGCCCGTCGGCGCGTGACGGGCAGTCGAGCGCGCCCCGGTCGGTGCGGGCGGGGCGGGGCGGCGGCGGACGCGCTCGCGGGCGAGGACGAGGAGGCCGCGCTCGGCGAGTGCTCGCAGTGACGCGTGGCCGCACCCGCTCGCGCGCGCGAGCTCCGCCACGGGCCGCGGGCCAGCGGCGAGAACGGCGAGGGCGACGCGCTGACGGGGCCCGAGACGGGGCGCCGGACCGCCATCGTCGTCCGCCGCTCCGTCTACCTGTCCTGCGGGGACCGGCCCCTCGCTCGACCGCGCGCCACCGACGCGGGTGGACCCGCGACCGGCAGACAGCGCCGCCCTCCCCGCCTCGGTGATCGTCGCCGCCAGGTCGCGGCGCTCGCGCACCTGCGGACGCTCGCCCCTGCCCGTCCCGGGCGGCATGACGAGGGCGAGGGCGCGCGCGGGCGTCGAGCAGTAGGCGTCGGCCACCCACAGCGCGAGCGAGACGAGCTCGGCCGGCACGCCGTGCTCGAGCGCCGCGAGCGGCTCGACGAGCTTCTCCGCCGGGACGTCGCTGCGCTCGGCGACCTCGACGACGACGCCGAGCAGCCGCCGCGGACCGAAGGGGACGAGCAGAAGGCTGCCGACTCCCACCTCCCCGAGTCGCTCGGGGAGGCGGTAGTCGAACGGGCCTCGCAGGGCGCGCGCAGGGGTGAGCGGCTCGACCTTGGCGATCACCCTCGCCAAGCTAGGAGCCGGAGCGGACGGCGCCCGAATGGCACGCCCGCACCGGCGCGGGACCCCTACGCCGCCGCCGTCGCCTCCACCCCCGCCGCCTCGCGCAGGGCGTCGGCCTTATCCGTCCGCTCCCAGGTGAACTCCTCGTCGTCGCGGCCGAAGTGGCCGTAGGCGGCGGTGCGCTGGTAGATCGGCCGGTGGAGGTCGAGGTACTTGCGGAACGCGCCCGGGCGCAGGTCGAAGAACTCGCCGATGAGCTCGAGGATGCGCGCCTTCGAGACCCGCTCGGTCCCGTGCGTCTCGACCATCACGGACACCGGGTGGGCGACGCCGATGGCGTAGGCGACCTGCACCTCGCAGCGGTCGGCAAGTCCCGCGGCGACCACGTTCTTTGCCACGTAGCGCGCCGCGTACGCCGCCGAGCGGTCGACCTTCGAGGGGTCCTTGCCCGAGAACGCGCCGCCGCCGTGGCGGGCCGCGCCGCCGTAGGTGTCGACGATGATCTTGCGCCCGGTGAGCCCGCAGTCGCCGACCGGCCCGCCGATCACGAACTTGCCGGTGGGGTTGACGAGGAAGTGGTCGAGCAGCTTGCGCCGGTCGAACATGTCCTCGGGGAGAATCGGCTCGACGACCTGCTCCCACAGGTCAGGCTTGATCTGGTGCTCGGAGTCGACGCCGTCGGCGTGCTGGGTCGAGATCAGGATCTTCTCGATCTCGACCGGGGTCTGCCCCTCGTAGCGGACCGATACCTGGGTCTTGCCGTCGGGGCGGAGGTAGTCGAGGGTCCCCTTCTTGCGCACCTCGGCGAGGCGCCTGGCGAGGCGGTGCGCGAGCGAGATCGGCATCGGCATGAGCTCCGGCGTCTCGCGCGTCGCGTAGCCGAACATCATCCCCTGGTCGCCGGCCCCCGCGACGTCGAAGTGGTCGTGGTGGCTTCCGTCGCTGCGGTGCTCGTAGGCCTCGTTCACGCCCTGGGCGATGTCGGGCGACTGCTTGTCGATGGCGACGATCACCGCGCATCCGTCGCAGTCGAAGCCGTAGACCGGGTCGTCGTAGCCGATCTTCGCGACCGTCTCGCGCGCGATCTTCTGGAAGTCGAGCTGCGCCTTGGTCGAGATCTCTCCCGACACGACGACGAGCCCCGTGTTGACGAGCGTCTCGCAGGCCACGCGGCCCTCCGGGTCCTCAGCCATCACGGCGTCGAGCACGCCGTCGGAGATCTGGTCGGCCATCTTGTCGGGATGGCCCTCGGTC
This sequence comes from Thermoleophilaceae bacterium, assembly GCA_035296645.1. Classification (GTDB taxonomy): domain Bacteria; phylum Actinomycetota; class Thermoleophilia; order Solirubrobacterales; family Thermoleophilaceae; genus JACCUC01. Next base: position 715 of record DATHAN010000276.1, on the reverse strand, counting down.
ACGGACTCGGAGGTGAACAGGAACTCGTTGTCGGACATCTCGCTCATGGGGAGGGGCTCGTGGCTCCTTGCTCGGGGGCATGACGCGTCCGGCCGCGGACCGCCGCGGGGCGCAAGATCGGCGCCGGAGTCTATCGGCCCCCGCTCGCCCGCGGACGCCCTCGCCCGAAGCGGGCGCGCTCGCGGCGACCGCCTGCGTGCTCTCGGAAGTCGATCACGAGCGGGATGCCCTCGAGCCGGTAGCGCTCGCGGAGGCGGTTCTCGAGGAAGAGCGCGTAGTCGCGCGTCACGCGCGAGCGGTCCGAGACCTGGACCGCGAAGCGCGGCGGCCGCACGTCGTACTGGGCCAGGTACAGCAGGCGTAGGCGCCGGCCGCGCACGTTCGGGGGCTCGCGGGCGGCCTGGAGGTCGGACAGGAAGCGGTTGAGGTCGGGGGTGGGCAGGCGCTCGCCCGCGCGGTCGGCGAGCGCGAGCGCCTCGAGCAGCAGCCGGCGCACGTTGCGGCCGGTGACCGCCGAGGCGGTGATCACGCGCGGCCGCAGGCGCAGGCGCGAGGCCACCCGGGCCCGGGCGTCGTCGAGCGCCTCCTCGCCCGCCGTCACGAGGTCCCACTTGTTGAGGACGACGAGCGTCGCGCACCGCGAGCGCATGGCGAGCTCGGCCACCCGCAGGTCCTCGCTCGTCACCCCATCGCGGGCGTCGCACACCACGAGCGC
>DATHAN010000275.1:0-6943 GCA_035296645.1 Thermoleophilaceae bacterium | reverse complement strand
GCCGGCGACCTCACCGGCAGCAAGTCCACCGCCCGCGAGGGCAAGCAGGAGGAGCGCAAGGGCGAGGTCAAGGACGAGGCCGCCCAGGCCCAGGAGGCCGCCGACGAGAAGTCGCGCGAGGCGAGCCGCCTCGAGGGCCAGACCTGAGGCTTTCGCGCGCCGGGAGCGCGCGATCGAGACGCCAGCCGCCGCCCCGGGACCCCGGGGCGGCGCGGCGTCGCCCGCCGCGGGCTAGAGCTTGACGAGCACGATCACCGCGGAGATGAGCACGCAGATCACGATGGCGATCTGCATGAACAGCCAGAAGCGGGGCAGCCCGGCCACGCCTCCATTGTGACGCCCGGGCCGTGACGCGCCGTTCGACGAGGACCTCGCGCCTGCGCGCGCCATATGATGCGCGCCGTCCGCACCCCCGGCCCAGAGGAAGACCATGTACGGCTCGATCGTGGTAGGCACCGACGGCTCCGAGACGGCCGGCGAGGCCGTGCGCCAGGCCATCGAGCTCGCCAAGGCGGTCGACGCCGAGCTGCACGTGGTCAGCGCGTACCACCCGGTGCCCGAGGCCGAGCTTCGCCGCCAGCGCCAGGAGGCGCCGCAGGACATCCAGTACTCGATCAACCCGCGGCAGGAGGCCGAGGCGACGCTCGAGAAGGCGCGCGACCGGGTCGAGCAGGCGGGGGTCCGCGTGCGCGGCCACTCGCGCGAGGGCGACCCGGCCGACGCGATCCTCGACGTCGCCGAGGACAACGACGCCGACCTGGTCATCGTCGGTAACCGGGGGATGACCGGGGCGGCCCGCTTCCTGCTGGGGAGCGTGCCGAACAAGATCTCGCATCACGCGCAGTGCAGCGTGATGATCATCCGCACGACCTAGCGGCGTTCCGGCGACCGGCCCCGTGAGGACGCACGTGCGCCGGTCGAGCCGCCGGCTCGCGTGAGCGGCCACTTCTTCCCCCGCGACGAGTACTTCATGCGCCTCGCCCTGCGCGAGGCCGAGCGCGCGCTCGAGCACGACGACGTGCCCGTGGGGTGCGTGATCGCCCACGAGGGCGAGGTGCTCGCCGCGGCGCCGAACGAGCGCGAGCTGCGCGGCGACCCGACGGCGCACGCAGAGGTGATCGCCCTGCGGGAGGCCGCCGCCCAGCTCGGGACATGGCGCCTGTCGGGGGTGGTGCTGTACGTGACGCTCGAGCCGTGCGCGATGTGCGCCGGCGCGGTCGTCCTCGCCCGGGCGGCGCGCGTGGTCTACGGCGCGGTCGATCCGAAGGCCGGCGCGGCGGGCAGCGTCTTCGATGTGCTCTCGGAACCGCGGCTCAACCATCGGCCCGCGGTCGACGGCGGCCTCCTCGACGAGGAGTCGGCCGCGCTCCTGCGGGCGTTCTTCGAGGGCAGGCGGTAGCGCCGGCAGGTCATCGCGGCTCGGCGTCGAATGGACCGGCCGGTGACGGACGCACCGCGAGGAACGTACGCCCACACCGGGACGACCGCTTCGGGAGGCTCCGCTCTCGTCGTTCGCCCCCGGCCCGCTCGCGCGCGGCGCCCCCTCACGCGGCCCAGGGTGCTCGTCGGGTCGTTGCTCGTCGCGCTCGCCGTCGCGGGCGGAGTCGGCTACGCGGCCGGCACCGCGGGCGGGCCGGACGTGTCCGAGGCCGAGCGCGCGGGCATGGAGGCCGGCCAGGCGGCGGGGGCGCGCGCGGGCGAGGCGCGCGGCTTCCGCACGGGCTACGCGAGCGCGCGGAGCTCGACGTATCGCATGGCGTACCGGGGCGCCTATCGATGGGTGCTCCGAAACACCGCGAGATGACGCCTCAAGCCCGACGCCTGGCCACCGCGGCGGCGCTCACCCTCGCGCTGGTCTTGCTCGCCGCGTTCGCGGTCGGTCGCGCCGTGCGGCCGACGGCCCGGGAGGCCGTGGCGTCGCGGGTGACGGCCGAGCGTGCCGCCTTCAGGGCGGCCGAGCGGGAAGGCTTCGCCCGAGCCGAGCTGCGCGGGCGCGACGCCGGCTTCGCCCAGGGGAGGGCCGCTGGGCACCGCGCCGCGAAGGCCCGAGCCCAAGCGGTCCTCGGGCAGGCCGTGGCGGCGACGCACGTCCACCCGACCTCGGGTTCGGCGGATGGCCACACGCACTCCTCGCCGCCGAGCTCGACGAGCTATGCCAGCACGGGCAACACGTCGAGCTCTTCCTCGGCGAGCGGCTCCGGGGGAAGTGGATCGCCGTCGGCGACGAGCTACGCGGGGTCGAGTAGTCCGAGCTCCCCGAGCTCCGGGACGGCCGCAGCGACGAGCAGGGGGCGACGCTACAACGCCTCGCGGTCTAGCGGAGCTGCTGCAACCTCGAGCGGCACGCCCTCCCGCACCTACAGCTACCGCTGGCGGAAGGAGTGGCGCACGAGTCCGTCCGGCACGACGACTTACAGGATGAAGCGGACCTACCGGACGACCACGGGCTACGGCGCCGGGTCGACGACCCGCGTCAGGCGGTCTCGGACCGTCTGGACAACGGGCTAGCGACGTCGCGGCCGGGGCGCCCGTCGCGAGGGTCGCGAAGCGCCCGGCCTGCCCGCCGGCGCTAGCCTTCGCGGCGCTCGACGGTACGCGCGGAGCCTCTCGGAGCCGCCGGCGAGGAACCGCGTAGAGCCGCCCGAGCGGCCACCGGAGGGGTGGCAGAGTGGTTGAATGCGGCGGTCTCGAAAACCGTTATGGGCCTGATTGGTCCATCGAGGGTTCGAATCCCTCCCCCTCCGCTGAGGCTCACGAAGAGCCTGCATAGAGCCGACTTTTCGGCCGCCACCCCGCCCCGTACGAGGGCCGACCCGAACGGTCAGGACATGCCCCAATCGCCGGAAATTGCCGTGTGCGGGCACTCCTGACGATCGCCACTCGATCGCACGCTCGCGGCTCAGGCTTCCGGAGGGACCTTCCAATCATCGGGCGCCAGAGCTACAGGTGTCGGCGTGCCGACCGCCGCCCGTCCGAGCCGCTCGCCAGAGGGCGTCACGCTGTGCCACAGGAGCCGCTGCGCGACCCGCAGCGGCCGTCCGTGCGACTGTCGACCCGCCTATCAGGCGCAGGTCTACTCACCACGGGACCGGAAGACGCTCCGCAAGACTTTCGGCTCCCTCACCGACGCCCGCGCGTGGCGCTCCGAGACCCACGCCGCGCTCACCCGCGGGACGCTGCGGGCACCCAGCCGCACGACGCTCGAGCAGGCCGCCGAGGAGTGGCTCAGAGCCGCCGAGGCGGGTGTGGTGCGCACCCGCTCTGGCGATCCGTACAAGCCCTCGGCCCTCCGCGGCTACGAGCAGGCGCTCCGCCGCAAGCTCCTTCTCTCCCTCGGCCACCTCCGGCTCTCGGCGGTGACGCGGAACGCGGTCCAAGACCTCGTCGACCGCCTCGTGGCCGAGGGGGCGGGCGCCTCGACCGTCCGAAACGCCGTCCTCCCGCTGCGGGCGATCTACCGCCGCGCTATGTCCCGCTCCGAGGTCCACGTCAACCCGACCGAGGGGCTCGCCCTGCCGGCGGTGCGCGGCAGACGCGAGCGGGTCGCGCGTCCGGGTGAGGCGAGGGCGCTGCTCGAGGCGCTTCCCCAAGGGGACCGGGCGGTGCGGGCGACGGCCCTCTACGCCGGCCTGCGTCGTGGAGAGCTCGCGGCGCTCCGCTGGCTGGACGTCGACTTCGAGCGCGGCCTCATCCGCGTCGAGCGCAGCTGGGACCTGAAGGCGGGTCCCGTCGAGCCGAAGAGCCGCTCGGGGCGCAGGAGGGTGCCGCTGGCACGTCCGGTGCGCGCGCACCTCGCGGCCCATCGGCTGCTCAGGCCCTCGGGCGAGGAGACGCTCATCTTCGGGCGCTCGGGCGGGAGGGCGATGCACTCCGACCTCGTCACCCGGAGAGCCCGTACCGCCTGGAGGGAGGCGGGGCTCGAGCCGATCGGCCTGCACGAGTGCCGGCACACCTACGCCGCGTTTCATGATCGCGGCCGGCGTCAACGCCAAGGCGCTCTCGACCTACATGGGGCACTCCTCGATCACGATCACGCTCGACCGCTACGGGCATCTGATGCCGGGGAACGAGGAGGAGGCTGCGGGGATGCTCGAGGCGTATCTCGAGCGGGAAGACGCGAGCTACGGTTCCGCGCACCCCTCGCGCCGCACGGAGCTAACGCCGAGGCGAGGCTAGTGAGGGAGCAGGCCTGGCGCCGGGCGGCTTCCGGCGAAAGCGAGCCGGGAGGAAAGTGTGTGGCGGGAAAATCGCGGAGCGAGGTCGGGCGTGTCCGCGTGCGGCGACGCTCGTGGGTGCCGGAACTCGCTGACCGCGCCTGTCAGACCTAACTGCATGTTGCCGGCGCCCCGGCCGGCGGCGGCGAAAGCCCCGCCGAGACGTCGACGAAGTAGTTTCCGTTGCCCTGGTAGCGCGTGACGCGGAGCATGTACCGACCGGTCTTGGCCGGAACATGCGTCACGTCGTTCTGACGCTCCACCGAATCGTCCACGGCCACCCGGTTTCCATCCGGGTCATACAGTGCGAGGTCGAAGTCAGGGCCAGCGGTGAAGGAGTACCAGCCAGTCATGATGAGGCTGGCGGCGATCGGAGAGCAGCGATCGGCGATGTCGAGCGGGAAGTCGCGCCAAGTGGCGGTCGAGGAGAAACTTCCGGTGCGGAGGGCATGCGCGGGCGCGGGGGGCGGGTTTGTCAAGGTCGATACGCCGGTCGACTGGAGCGACCGATAGGCGTCGAGGCGGCCGGAGCCGAAGTCGATGTCGGGGCCGCGCGTCGTGAGGTCTGTGCTCGCTCCGCCGACACCCCAGTCGATCGCCCGGTTCTTGAACCCACCCTTCACTTGGCTCGCAGTGAGCGACGGGGCGGCGTCAAGCATGAGCAGCGCGACCCCGGAGGCAAAAGCAGCCGCCTGGCTCGTCCCCGACTTCGTCGTGTAGCCCGTAGTCGTGCCGGTGCGAGCCGATGCGACGCCCTGACCAGGAGCCATAAGGTCCGGCTTGATGGGGGTGAGCGACGACCCGCGGGAAGATGTCCAGGACGCGAGGAACCCCCCCTCACGCGGCTCGAACATGGAGCCGACGGCTAGTGCCCCCGAGGCGGCGGCGGGCGAGGTGACCGTGCAGCGGCGAGGGCCGTCGTTCCCCGCCGCCGCAACGACGATGAGACCCGCTGAGGCGGCGCGGTTCGCCGCCCGCGACATCGCGTCGGTCCCATCTGAGCACGGGATGGCGCCGAGCGAGAGATTGATGACCCTGATGCCGTAGCGGCTGCGGTTGGCAACAGCCCAGTCGATGCCGGCGACGACGTTCGAGTAGGCACCGGTTCCGTTGGAACCGAGCGACTTAATACCGACGAGCGCCGCGTCGGGGGCGGCGCCTCGGTGAAGTCGGTCGGTCCGCGCGTCGCCTTCGCCGGCGATCGTGGCGGCGACATGGGTACCGTGTCCGCTGTCGTCGAAGGCCGTGCGTCCGCGGCAGACGCCGGACGTGCAGTCGACAAAAGCGAGCACCTTCCCCTCATCGAGATCTCGGTGGTAGCGATGGATCCCCGTATCGACGACGGCGGCCACGATGTCGCGGGTCGAGTAAGTCGCTCGATTGCCGTCTCGGTTCCCGTCGAGGTGGGGCGCGTCGAGCCGCGCGCGAGTGACCCCGAAGCCCTCCTGCTCAGTATGGTTGAGCGCCCGTGCGTGCAAGTCGGGTTCGACCGTCGCGACATCGGAGCGGCGCGCGAGAGCCTCGACCTCTTCCTTGCTCATGCGGGCGGCGAAGGCCTCAATGATGTGAAAGCGGCTGCGGACCTTAAAGCGACCGACGCCACGCTGGAGAGCCTCGATCTGTGGGGTCGAGGCGGGGCGCTTCAAAGTCACGATGACGTCGACCGACGAGGTTTGGCCAAAATTGAGCAGCCGCTGCTCAAGGGCGTCAAAGATGCCGCTGCGGTCGCCATCGCCCGTCCGCGTTGTTGCTTCGTCGTTGCGCTCAGCGTCCTTCGACACCTTTGCGCTCGCGACGGGCGAGGGGAGGACGACGAAGCCGAGTAGGGCGAGTAGCAATGCCGGGCCCCACCCAGGCGATGCTGACCTGCGCGGTGATCGGTCGCTGATTCTGGTCAAGGCAATCTCAAGCCTAGCTCGGCATCTAACCGCCACCTCCAGTCCCTTGCGAGACGGGCTCCGCGGTCTCGAGGGGATGCTCCGCGCCCGGCTAGCTCGCGCCCAGGTCAGCCGGCTCACCTTCGACGAGTTGCCTCTGTAGTTTCGCCCGCTGCACCGTGTTGGATGAGGCCAGCATCCTTCGCAATATTTGAGTCCGCCGAATGGGGGGCTATCCTCGCTCGCCGTAGCGGCGTCAGTGGCCGCCTTCGGCTAGGTGATCGCCCCGCCGACGCGCGCTAATGCTCGCCGCGATCTTCTTCGCCGTGGCCACGGCCGTGGCCGACGGCGTAAGTGGACCTCGGCCCTGAACTCTCAACAGGACGAAGACTCGCCGCAAGCCCCTCCTGCGAAGGCAAGCCTCAAGCCAAGTCTTCGAGCGAGTCCATCGGCCCGTGCTGAAGCTTCGGTGATCGGTCTATCCGGCCCAAAGCGGCCGTCCGATCATGAATCGAAAGGTCTCATTGCTTCCCTTCCCGTGAACAGGCTGTTGCATGGGCTGCTGGGTGGACCGGTTGTAGGTTGCACTCGTCACAGAGATGCGTATAGTGCGGCGATACGCCTTGAAAGCGCCTTACGGAGGGGCCTGAGGGGAGGTTCCATGGGAAGCGACAGACTAGCAGTGCCTCGAATTACTTCAAGCTCCGGAACTCTAGTGACCGCAGCATTGCTCGCTGCGGTACTACTCGCGCTGGCGATCTTGCCCGCCTCTGCTCAGGCCGACCCGGTTCGCGAAGGCAACTGCACCGCGCAGCTCACCGCGGTCGAGGGCGAGGACGCCGCCACTTTCAC
>DATHAN010000274.1:0-3275 GCA_035296645.1 Thermoleophilaceae bacterium | reverse complement strand
GTCGACGAGCAGGAGCGCGCCGTCGCAGGCGGCGAGCGAGCGCGAGACCTCGTACGAGAAGTCGACGTGACCGGGCGTGTCGATCAGGTGGAGGCGATAGGTCTCGCCGTCGCGCGCCGCGTACTCGACGCGCACCGCCTGCGCCTTGATCGTGATCCCGCGCTCGCGCTCGAGCTCCATCGAGTCGAGGAGCTGCGGGCGATGCTTGCGCGGGTCGACCGCGCCCGTGACCTCGAGGATGCGGTCGGCGAGCGTCGACTTGCCGTGATCGATGTGCGCGACGATCGAGAAGTTGCGGATGTTGCGGGCGGGCTGGGCCACCAGGGTGATGCTAGAGGCGGGTTGGGCTGCTCCTCGCGAGCATGCGGGTAGCGTGGCTGATCCCATGGAGCGCCACGGCGAGGTCACCACGAGGTCGAAGGTCGAGGCCGAGCCGACGGCCGTGTGGGAGTGGGCCACGAGCGCCCACGGGATCAACTTCGAGCTCGGGCCGCTAGTGCGGACGGGCGTCCCGCGACGACTCGAGCAGGGCCTCGCGGGCGTCGAGCCGGGCGAACCCCTGGGACGCAGCTGGATCCGCCTGCTCGGCGTGCTTCCGGTCGACTACGACGACATCGCCCTCGAGCGGGTCGAGCCGGGGCGCGGGTTCCTCGAGCGCTCATCGCTCCTCACGCACCGCGTATGGGAGCACGAGCGGACGATCGAGCCGAGCGCCGCCGGCTGCGTGGTCACGGACCGGATCGCGTTCGTGCCGCGGCTCGGCCTTCCGCCCTTCGTCACCCGCCCGATCCTCGCCGGGCTCTTTCGCCATCGACACGCGCGCCTGCGGCGCCGGTTCGGCGGCCGTTACCTCGGTCAGGCGGCCGCCTGAACCGTCGTGCCGGCCCCGGCGTCGAGACAGCGGTAGAGCGCGTCGCGCAGTGCCTTCTCGCGGGGGTCGTCGGTCAGGTGGAAACCGAGCCGGTTCGGCGTGTAGGCGAACGCGACCTCGCGGTCGGGGTCGGCGAAGCCGAACGAGCCGCCGGCGCCCGGGTGCCCGAACGCGGTGTGGCTCGACCCAAAGCCGAACGCGCCCGCCGGCTTCACGAACCCGAGCGAGAATGCGGTATCGACCCTGAGCACCTCGTCGCGCCAGCCGCGCGGCGGGGGCCGCGCCGGGGCCCTGAGCTCGGCAAGCGTCTCCGGCGAGAGGCCGAGCTCGCGCCCGTCGCCCGCGAACGCCGCGTACGTACGCGCGATGCTCCGAGCCGTCCCGATCCCGCCTCCCGCGGGGAACTCGAGCCCGCGATACTCGCGGCGGTCGAGGTCGGCGACCGAGCGCAGGCGCGGGTTGGCGAACGCCTTGAACGAGACCGAGCGCGGGTTCATGAGGGCGAGCGCCATGCGCGGCGGGGCGTTGCGCACCTCGCGCAGCGCGCGGAGCTGCGAGACGCGCTCGATGCGCGCGAGCCGCTCGCGCGGGAAGTCGGGCGGCAGGCCGATGTGGAAGTCGAGCTCGAGCGGTGCGGCGATCTCCTCGGCGAGGAAGCGCCCGAGCGTCCGGCCGTCGGGGTCGACCCGGCGGAGGAGCTCCCCCTCGTACCAGCCGAGGCTCACGCCGTGGTAGCCGTGGCGCGTGCCCGGCTCCCACAGCGGCCGCTGGCGCGCGATCGCCGCCCCGAGCGCGTCGAAGTCGGCGAGCTTGTCGGGGTCGAGCGGCTCGTCGATCACGGGCAGCCCGGCCTCGTGCGCCAGGAGCTGGCGGACGGTGACCGAGCCCTTGCCGTGCTGGGCGAAATCGGGCCAGAGCGCGGCCACCCGCTCGTCGTAGTCGAGCCATCCGCGCGAGTGGGCGAGCGCCAGCGTCATCGCCGCGAGCCCCTTCGAGGTCGAGTAGACGAGCACGACCGTGCCCTCCTCCCACGGCGCTCCGGTACGCGCGTCGCGCACGCCGCCCCATAGATCGACGACCTTCTCTCCGCGGTGGAAGGCGGCGCACGCCGCGCCGAGCTCGCCGCGCTCGAAGTTACGCGCGAACTCGTCGCGCACGGGCTCGAACCCGGGGGTCACCGACCCGTCTATCACCGCCGGGACGCTAGCGGGCGGCTCCATCGGCGCCGCCCGGTTTGCCGATCGCACCGGCGGGGTAGCGCCTCCGCGCGTGACCGAGATCGAGTGGGAGACCAAGATGCGCCGCGAGGACGCGGCGGCTCTCCTCCGCCGGCTCGCCGACGGCCTCGAGAGCGGCAAGAAGGTCGAGCTCGAGCACGGCGGCCTCGAGCTCAAGGTCGGCGTCGCCGACGAGGTCGACCTCGAGATCGAGGTGAAGCTCGACGGCGAGGAGACCGAGGTCGAGATCGAGCTGGGCTGGTCGACGGGCGGCGAGGAGCAGAAGGCGAGCGCCGCCGACGAGGGCGGCGTGGACAGCAGCGAGGCGGACGACGGCGCCCCGGCGGCCGATGCGGCGGACGAGTCCCCGGTGAGTCCGGCGCCCGGCGCGTCCGGCGCAGGCTCCCCGCTGCCGCCTCCCGACTAGCGCCTCACCCGTGCTCGCACCAGGGACGCCACCTGCCGCGCCTCGTGCACGCGCAGGATCCACACGCCGACGCCATAGACGAGCAGGCTCGACAGGGTTGCCGCCCCGAACGCTCCCGCCTGGCCGCCGAGCGATCGCCCGAGCGCCGGGTCGAGGGCCGCCCAGACCAGGTAGGCGACCGCACCCAGCGCCGCCGCCGAGAGCAGCATCCGCAGCGCCGCGCTCAGCGTTCGCGCGCCGTCGATGCCGTGCAGGTCGGGACGCAGGAGCGCCCCTTGGGCGAGCGTCATCGCCACCGTGGCGACCACCGTCCCGAGCACGATCCCCGCCACCCCGAGCGGGCGGTAGAGCGCCAGCGCGACGATCGCGTTGACCACGAGGTTCGCGCCCGCCAGGGCCGTCGTGATCCACGGGCGCTGAAGGCTGAAGAACGTGCGCGAGAACAGCAGGCTCACGCCCTGGAAGGGCAGCGAGAACGCCCACCAGAAGAGCGCCGCCGCCACGAGGTCGGTGGCCTCCGCTCCGAACGCGCCGCGCTCGTACACGAGCCGCGTGATTGGCTCGGCGAGCACCGCAACGAGCGCCGCCGACGGGATCAGCAGCAGGCAGATCGCCCGCACTCCGTTGGCCATCGTGTTGCGCAGGTCCGCGCGGGCGCCGCGCGCGGCGAAGCGTGAGAGCGTCGGGAACAGGATCGTCGCCACGGCGACCGAGAACAGCCCCTGCGGGAGCATGTAGATGCGGAACGCCTTGTCGATGG
>DATHAN010000273.1:0-2024 GCA_035296645.1 Thermoleophilaceae bacterium | reverse complement strand
GGGGCGATCGACTGCGTCGCCACCGACCACGCACCGCACGCGCGCGAGGAGAAGGAGGAGCCGTTCGAGCTCGCGGCGATGGGGACCACGGGACTCGAGACGGCGTTCGCCGCGCTTTACACCGAGCTCGTCGAGCCCGGTGTGCTCCAGCTCGGGCTGCTCGTCGAGCGGATGACCGCGGGCGGCGAGCCGTTTGGGGTCCCCGCCTCGCGGCTCGTGCCGGGCGCGGAGGCGAGCGTGTGCCTCGTCGACCTGTCGGCGCGCTGGACGATGGGGGAGGAGGGGTACCGGAGCCGCTCCGACAACTCGTGCTTCGTCGGCCGGGCGCTCACCGGTCGGGTCGTCCTCACCGTGGCGAGCGGAGCCGTGGCCTGGCGACTGGGCGATTCGGTGGAAGCGGCGTGTGGCTCCGGCCGGACGACGGCGGGGCACGAGCCCGTGCGCGCGGGGAGCGCGGCGTGAGCGGCGCCTATGTCCTGCTCGAGGACGGCGTGCGCTTCGACGGCGAGGCGGCCGGGGCGCTCACGCGCGAGGCGCCGGCCCTCGGTGACGCGGACGACCAGGTTCGTGCGGGCTCGGCGGGCGCGACGGGCGAGGTCGTCTTCAACACCGCCATGTCCGGCTACCAGGAGGCAGTCACCGACCCGAGCTACCGCGGTCAGATCCTCGTCTTCACGTACCCGCTCGTCGGCAACTACGGAGTCTCGTCGGAGGCGTGCGAGTCGGACGCGGTGCACGTGCGCGCGGTGATCATGCGCGAGGGCATCGACCGCGAGGACGCGTCGCGCGCCGAAGGCGGGTGGCTCACCTGGCTTGGCGACTGCGGGATTCCAGCCGTGACGGGGGTCGACACGCGCGCGCTCGTCCGCCACATCCGCGACAAGGGCGCGATGCGGGGTGGCGTCTTCTCCGCGGCGACGCCGGAGGACGAGGCCATGGAACGGGTGGGCACCGAGCCGCCGATGGCGGGGCGGGACCTCGCGCGCGAGGTCACCCCGCCCGAGCCGGTCGTGCTCGGGGCGGAAAACGGCGGGCCGCGCGTGGTCGCGCTCGACACCGGGATCAAGAGCTCGATCGTCGACCACCTGCGACGGCGGGGCGCGCACCTCGAGCTCCACCCGTGCCACACCTCCGCCAACGACCTGCTCGCCCGGGATCCCGACGCCATCTTCCTCGCCAACGGGCCCGGCGACCCCGCCGCTCTCGACTACCTGGTCGACACCGTGCGCGAGCTCGTCGGAAAGGTCCCGGTGTTCGGGATCTGCATGGGCCACCAGCTCCTGTGCCGCGCCGTCGGGCTCGAGACGTTCAAGCTGCCGTTCGGCCACCGCGGCTCGAACCACCCGGTCAAGGAGCTCGCGAGCGGCCGCATCGACATCACCTCGCAGAACCACGGCTTCGCGGTGATCGGGCCCGGCGGCGAGCACCAGATGCTCGCCGATGCGCCGGTCCGCTGGGAGACCGACTTCGGCGCCGCCGAGCTCTCGCACGTGAACCTGTACGACCGGACCGTCGAGGGCCTCGTGCTCAAGGACGTGCCCGGGGCGACCGCCCAGTACCACCCCGAGGCGGGGCCGGGCCCGCACGACGCGGCCTACCTGTTCGACCGCTACCTCGAGCTGGTCCGGTGAAGCGGCATGCCTAGGCGCGACGACATCGAGCGCATCCTCGTTCTCGGCTCGGGCCCGATCCGCATCGGCCAGGCCGCCGAGTTCGACTACGCAGGCGCGCAGGCGTGCAAGGTGCTGCTCGAGGAGGGCTACGAGGTCGTGCTCGTCAACTCGAACCCGGCGACGATCATGACCGACCCCGAGTTCGCCACCACGACCTACATCGAGCCGCTCACGCCGGACTCGGTGGCGCGGGTGATCGAGCGCGAGCGCCCCGACGCCCTCCTGCCGACGCTCGGCGGCGGCACGGCGCTCAACCTCGCGCGAGCGCTCACCACCGACGGCACGCTCGAGCGCCTCGGGTGCGAGCTGATCGGCGCCAACTACGACGCGATCCTGCGCGCCGAGGACCGG
>DATHAN010000272.1:0-5374 GCA_035296645.1 Thermoleophilaceae bacterium | reverse complement strand
GTGCTCTTCCTCGACGAGCTGCCCGAGTTCTCGCGCGCGGCGCTCGAGGCGCTTCGCCAGCCGCTCGAGTCCGGCCGCGTCGAGGTGAGTCGCGGCGGGCGGGCGCTCACCTTCCCGGCCGCGACGATGCTGGTGGGCGCGTGCAACCGGTGCCCGTGCGCTCGGCCCCGCGACGAGTGCGTGTGCAACGAGGTCGACCGGGCTCGCTACGTGCGCCGGCTCAGCGGGCCGTTGCTCGACCGGATCGACCTGGTCTGCGAGCTGAGCCCCACTCCGCCGCTCGCCGTGGCCGAGGCGCGGAGCAGCGAGGACGCGAGCGCCGCCGTGCGCGACCGCGTCGTCGCCGCCCGCGAGCGCCAGCGTCGCCGCCTCGGTGCGACCGGCGCGGTCGCCAACGCCGGCATGGACGTGCGCGAGACGCACCGGCACGCGCGCCTCGAAGGCGGAGCGCGGGCGCGCCTGATCGAGGGACACGCGAGCGGCTCGCTGACCGGGCGTGGCCACGACCGCGTGCTGCGCATCGCCCGCACGGTCGCCGACCTCGCCGGGCGCGAGCGCATCCTCGCCGAGGACGTCGAGGAGGCGCTCGGCTTCCGCCTCGGGGCGGAGGCGGCGGCCGCGTGAGTATCGGCGCCTGCCACGACTGCCTGCGGCGCAGCGCGCTCGTCGGCTTCCTGAGCTCGCGGCTGAGCGCCGTCCTCGGCGGCTACGACCGGCGGTTGAGCGGCGTCCTCTCGCTGCCCGAGGACGACCTGATCGCCGCGGTCGGCGGACGCCGGACCGACGCCGCCCGCCGGTTCCTCGATGCCTTCGAGGCGAGCGCGGCGATCGACTCGGCTGTCGCCGCGGCGCTCAGCGCGACGTGCCGCCACGCGGCGGCCTACCCGGGCGGCCTGCTCGCGCTCTCCGATCCGCCCGCGGTCCTCTACCACACGGTCGACCGCGAGCGGCTCGAAGGCCTGTGCTGCGGGCCGGTCGTGACCGTGGTGGGGACGCGCCGTCCGTCGAGCTATGGGGCCGAGATCGCCCGTGCGCTCGGGCGCGGCCTCGCCGTCGCGGGGGTGACGGTGGTGAGCGGTCTCGCGCTCGGCGTTGACGCCGAGGCGCATCGCGGGGCGCTCGAGGGCGGAGGCCGTCCGCTCGCGGTGCTCGCCGGAGGTGCGGACGTGGCGTGCCCCAAGGCGAACGCGTCGCTCTACCGGCGGATCCGGAGCGACGGGGCGATCGTCTCGGAGCTTCCGCCCGGGCACGAGCCGCTGCGGTGGAGCTTTCCCGCGCGCAACCGGATCATGGCCGGCCTCGCCGGCCTCACGGTGGTCGTCGAGGCCCCCGAGGCTTCCGGAAGCCTGATCACCGCCGAGTTCGCGAGCCAGATCGGGCGTGACGTGGGCGTCGTGCCGGGGCAGGTCGTATCGCGGCGCGCGGAAGGCGGGAACCGTCTTCTGCGCGAGGGCGCGGCGGTCATTCGCTCGGCGCAGGACGCGCTCGACGAGGTCCTCGGAGTCAGCGTCGCCGGGCCGCCCGAGAGTCGAATCGTCGAGGCGCGGACGCGCCATGACGGCGACTCACCTGGGGCCTCCGCGGGGCATGCTTTCGACCGCGCCCGAGTCGCACCCGACGACGTTCCCGATCGGGCGCGTACGCACGCCCACGCGCGCGGCGGGTCCGACACGCCCGAGCTCGAGGCCGGCCTGCGTCGGATCCTCGACCTGGTCGAGGACGGCGAGGGGGTCGAGGCGATCGCCCGCGACGTCGGCCTGTCGCCCGGCCGCACGCGGGCCGCGCTCGGGCGGCTCGAGCTCATGGGGCTCGTCACGCGCGAGGGGTTCGCGAGCTACGTGCGCCGCGCCGCCGTCGCCGGCGAGCGCCCGCCTATTCTTGACGCGGCGCGATCCGACCCGCCGCTCGCATGAACACCAACGCCCGCCCGCCCTGCGTCCTGTCGATCGCCGGCTCCGACTCCGGCGGTGGTGCGGGGATCCAGGCCGACCTCAAGGCGTTCGCGCGCTGCGGCGTCCACGGGATGACCGCGATCACCGCGATCACCGCCCAGAGCACCACCGGGGTAAGCGGTGTCGAGGCGATCTCGCCCGAGATGATCGTCGCCCAGGTCGAGGCGGTCGCCGACGACATCGGCGTCGACGCGGTGAAGATCGGGATGCTCGGGTCGGCCGAGGCCGTCGAGGCGGTCGCCCGCGCGCTCGACGTGGCGGCGGGGCCGCCGGTCGTGCTCGACCCGGTGATGGTGGCGGAGAGCGGCACGCCCTTGAGCGACGCGGCGACCCGCGCCGCGGTCGCCGAGCGGCTGATCCCGCGCGCGACCGTCATCACCCCCAACGTGGCGGAGGCGCGCATGCTCTCGGCCGGCGCGACCGCGGCGCGCCCTCCGCCGGGGCTCGACGACGACGGCGATGGGGCGACGTTCGACGAGCTCGCCTCGCTGGCCGCGGCGGTCCACGCGCTCGGGCCGGCGTACGCGGTCGTCACCGGGGGCCACGCGGCCGAGCCGACCGACGCCTTCTTCGATGGCGAGCGGGTCGAGCGGATCCGGGGCGTCCGCCGCGAGGGCGGGGCGACGCACGGCTCGGGTTGCACCCATTCCTCGGCGCTCGCCGCGTTCCTCGCGCTCGGTCACTCGCCGCTCGAGGCGGGCCGGCGCGCCAAGGCGGTCGCCGAGGAGGCTGTCGCGCACGGTCTGCGCAGCGTCGGTGCGGGCTCCGGGCCGGTCAGCGCACTCGGGGCGGTTCGTGCGCCGAATGCGGCACCGTCTCCGCTCGACGCCGGCGGCGCTCTGACATAATCGACGGGTCCGCTCAGCTCGCGCCTCGAGGAGAGAGAGATCAAGTTCCTGCGCATGAAGCCCGGCTACGGCGAGGTCCTCCTCACCGAGGGCGACCCGCGGCTCGCGGAGGACGAGGAGCGCCTCGTCGCCGCCTTCCGGCGTGAGCTCGACGCGGGGATGTGGGCCGCCGTGCCCACGAAGGACGCGGCCTCCGGCCGTCGTCAGGGGCTCATGGTCCACGACTACAGCGAGATCCCGCCCGAGGCCGAGCGCGTGATCTTCTTCCCCCGGGCGGCCGGGGGCTGAGCGCTCTCAGGCGCGATGGACGTCCCCTCACGTCTCCCCGCCACGCGGGACTTTCCAGTCGTCCCCGCTTCGCCTCGCGACTAGCCCGATGTTGCTCGCGCTGCTCGCCCTCGGACTGCTCGCCGCCGCACTCCTGCTTCCCGCGGCGATGGACGCCGTGCGGGCGCGGAGGGCGGGCTCGCGCCGGACCGGGGCCCGCGTTCCGCGCGAGCGGCTATCGGTGCGCGATCCCGGGCGCGAGCGCCGCGCCGAGCAGCGTGCGCGCGAGCTCCTGCGCTCGTGCCTCAACGGGGAGGAATGGGCGATGTACCGCGAGCTCGGCTTCATCCGCGTCGCCGGTCGCACGATCGTGCGGGGCGCGGGCGAGGGCGGTCGCGCGGCGGACTCCGACCGCGCCGCGACGGGAGTCGGCGACGAGTCGCCGGCGCGCGCCGGTGCCGCCGACGGCCCGCATCGCGCGGGCGAGCCGGGCGAGCCCCCGACTGACGAGCACTCCTACGCCTATCTCGTCTACCCGCACAAGCCGATCGTCGCCTACGAGCCGGCTACGCGCCGGCTGCTGTCGGAGTACTGCGTCGAGTTCCCGGACCTGAGCGACGCGGTCACCGGCGCGCGGCTCCCCGACTCGGACGACGTGCTCGCCAAGTGGATGGCGCTCACCGGCGACGAGCAACGGCTGTTGCGCGACGCGAACATGCACCTCCCCGGGCGCCAGCTCGACCCGGGTCGCGTCCGACGCGACCTGTGGCGGCTCGAGGAGTGGGAGCGACGGCGCCGCCGGTCCGCCGAGGCGCCGCGCGGGTGACCACCCGCGGCGGCTCCACCGCGACTCGGCGGCCGAGTCGCGCCCTGTTCGACGGTCCGGAGCGCGCGCCGGCGCGCGCCTACCTCAAGGGCATCGGCTTCGACGACGACGCGCTCGCGAGGCCGATCGTCGGGATCGCTAACACGTGGACCGAGACCATGCCGTGCAACTTCCACCTGCGGCGGCTCGCCGAGCGGGTCAAGGAGGGCGTGCGGGCGGCCGGCGCGACCCCGATGGAGTTCAACACCGTGGCGGTCTCCGACGGGATCACCATGGGCACCGAGGGGATGAAGACCTCGCTCGTGAGCCGCGAGGTTATCGCCGACTCGATCGAGCTCGTGGCGCGTGGGCACGTCTTCGACGCGATCGTCGCCCTGTCGGGGTGCGACAAGACGATTCCCGGCTGCGTCATGGCCCTCGCGCGCCTCGACGTCCCGAGCGTGATGCTTTACGGCGGGACGATCGCCCCGGGGCGCTTCCACGGCCACGACGTGACGATCCAGGACGTGTTCGAGGCCGTGGGCGCGCACGCCGCGGGCAACATGTCGGACGAGGACCTGCACGAGCTCGAGGACCACGCCTCCCCGGGTGCGGGCGCGTGCGGCGGCCAGTACACCGCCAACACGATGGCGATGGCGTTCGAGGTGCTCGGCATCTCGCCGATGGGCAGCTCGATGGTCCCGGCCGAGGACGGCAAGAAGGGAGCGGTCGCCGAGGAGTGCGGGCGGATCGTCGTCGAGGCGCTCGAGCGCGACCTCCGCCCGCGCGAGATCATCACCCGCGCCTCGCTCGAGAACGCGATCGCGGGAGCCGCGCTCAGCGGCGGATCGACCAACGTCGTCCTTCACCTTCTCGCCGTGGCGCGCGAGGCCGGGGTCGAGCTCGCGATCGACGACTTCGACCGGATCGCCTGGCGGACGCCGCTGCTCGCCGACCTCAAGCCGGGGGGCCGCTATGTCGCCACCGACCTCTACCGCGCCGGCGGGGTCCCGGTCGTGGTCACGCGGCTGAGCGAGGCAGGGCTCCTGCACGAGAACGCGCCCACGGTGACGGGCCAGACGATCGGCGAGGTCGCCGACGCCGCCGAGGAGGCGGAGGGCCAGCGCGTCGTCCGTCCGCTCGATGACCCGATCAAGCCGAACGGCGGCTTTGCCATCCTGCGCGGCAACCTCGCCCCGGACGGGTGCGTGGTGAAGCTCGCCGGCCACGAGCGCACCGAGCACCGCGGGCCGGCGCGCGTGTTCGAGTCGGAGGAGGAGGCGTTCGCCGCGGTCAAGGAGCGGACGATCGAGCCCGGCGAGGTCGTCGTCATCCGCAACGAGGGGCCGGCCGGCGGCCCGGGGATGCGCGAGATGCTCCAGGTCACGGCGGCGCTCCAGGGGGAGGGACTCGGCGACTCGGTCGCCCTGCTCACCGACGGCCGCTTCTCCGGCGCCACGCACGGCTTCATGGCTGGCCACGTCGCCCCCGAGGCGCGGCGC
>DATHAN010000271.1:0-2412 GCA_035296645.1 Thermoleophilaceae bacterium | reverse complement strand
CTCGCTCGGGCTGACCGAGGCGCAGCCCGAGAACAACGTGATCCGGATCGTGCTCGAGGCGCTCGCGGTCACTCTCGGGCGCGAC
Source organism: Thermoleophilaceae bacterium (assembly GCA_035296645.1). Classification (GTDB taxonomy): domain Bacteria; phylum Actinomycetota; class Thermoleophilia; order Solirubrobacterales; family Thermoleophilaceae; genus JACCUC01. The sequence goes on along the minus strand of DATHAN010000271.1, from coordinate 2,327 downwards.
GCGCGCGCCCGCGCCATCCAGCTTCCGGCGTGGAACGAGGCGCTCGGCCTCCCCCGTCCGTGGGACCAGCAGTGGTCGCTGCGCATCCAGCAGATCCTCGCGCTCGAGACCGACCTGCTCGAGTACCCGGACATCTTCGACGGGTCGCACGCGATGGACGGTCTCGTCGAGGAGCTCGTCGAGGGCGCCCGTGCCGAGATGGCGATCGTGGCCGAGCACGGCGGGGCGGTCGAGGCGGTCCCGTACATGAAGACCCAGCTCGTCGAGTCGCACCGCGAGCGCGTGGCGCGCATCGAGCGCGGCGAGCTGAAGGTGGTCGGCCAGAACGTGTTCACCGAGGGCGAGCCCTCGCCGCTCCAGGAGGGTGAGGACGGCGGGATCATGCGCGTCGACCCCGACGTCGAGCGAGGCCAGATCGAGGCGGTGCGGCGGTGGCGCGACGAGCGCGACGCCGGCGCCGTCGAGCGCGCGCTCGAGGAGCTGCGCGCGGCCGCCCGCGACGAGGGCACGAACATCATGCCGGCGACCATCGAGTGCGCGCGCGTCGGGGTCACGACCGGCGAGTGGGCGGCCGCGCTGCGCGAGGCGTTCGGCGAGTACCGCGCGCCCACCGGGGTGGCCGACGCCGCGACGACCTCCGACGACGACGCACTCGCCGCCCTGCGCGAGCGCGTCGACGAGGTGTCGGAGGCGCTCGGCCGCCGGATCAAGATCCTCGTCGGCAAGCCCGGGCTCGACGGCCACTCGAACGGGGCCGAGCAGATCGCCGTCCGCGCCCGCGACGCCGGCATGGACGTCGTCTATGAGGGCATCCGGCTGACGCCGCAGCGGATCGCCCAGGCCGCGGTCCAGGAGGGCGTCCACGTCGTGGGGCTGTCGATCCTCTCGGGCTCGCACCTCGAGCTGATTCCCGAGGTGCTGCGGCGCCTGCGCGAGGCGGGCGGCGGCGGCAACGGCGGCGGCGAGCCCGCGGTCCCCGTGGTGGTCGGGGGGATCATCCCCGAGTCCGACGCGCGCGAGCTGCTAGCGGCCGGCGTCGCGCGCGTCTACACGCCCAAGGACTTCGAGATCACGCGCATCATGGGCGACATCGTCGAGCTCGTGGCCGAGCGCGCCGGCGTGGCCGACCCCGCTGCGGCCTGAGCGCGGCAGCGCCCCCGGCGGGGAGCGTTCTTCACCCCGCCCGCCGGCCCGGCCCGCCCCGGTGAGGGAGCGGATAGCGTCCCGACCGTGGCGAGCACAGACGCGCACACGCTCGGCCGCCGCCTGCGCGCGGGCGACCGGTCTTCCGCGCCGGCCGCCCTCAACCTGCTCGAGGACCGCTCGCCCGCGGGCCGCGAGGCGGCGGCAGAGCTGGTGGCGGAGGTCTCTCCCGCTGCCCTCGGGCGGGAGGCGCCCGCTCACCTCGTCGGCGTCACCGGGCCGCCCGGGGCGGGCAAGTCGTCGCTGCTGTCGGCGCTTGTGGCGGAGTGGCGCGCCCACGGCCGGACGGTCGCGGTGCTCGCTGTCGACCCTTCGTCGAAGCGCTCCGGCGGATCGCTCCTCGGCGACCGCGCGCGCATCGACCACGGTCCGGGCGACGACGGCGTGCTCATCCGCTCGACCGCGGCGGCCGGCCGTCTCGGGGGCCTCGCCGCGCCCACGCGCTCCGCGGCCCAGGCTCTGGCCGCGGCGTTCGACGTCGTCGTGGTCGAGACGGTCGGGGTCGGCCAGTCGGAGACCGAGGTCGAGGAGGTGTGCGACACGGTCGCGGTCGTCGTCCAGCCCGGCTCGGGCGACACGCTCCAGTTCCTCAAGGCGGGGATCATGGAGGTCCCCGACCTCCTCGTCGTGACGAAGGCCGATCTCGGCGAGCCGGCCCGCCGCGCGCGGCGCGACCTCGAGAGCGCCCTGCGCTCACTCGGCGCGCGCGAGACGCCGGTCGTCTCGGTCTCGTCGGTCCCGCCGCCACAGGGAATCGACGAGCTCATCGCAGCGATCGACGCGCACCGCGCCGAGCTCGACCTCGCCGCCGCGCGGAGCCGTGCGCGGAGGCTCGCGGCGCTGTCGGAGTTCGCCGCCGAGCGCGGCGATCGCGGCCTGCGCGCGCTCGGCGGCCGCCGCGCCGGCGAGCGCCTGCTCGAGGGGCTCGACCCCTCGCTCGAGGCGCCGGCCCTCGTCGCTGAGCTCGAGCGGGCGTTGACCGCGCCCGAGCGTGTGTGAGACTCCCGCGCGCCTTGGGGACCGTCGCCTACTTCACGACGCCGTTCATCGCCTTTGCCGCGGCCACCGGCGTGGCGGCGGCGGCCGGCTTGTCGCTCGGGCGGGCGGCCACGGTCGGCGCGATC
>DATHAN010000270.1:0-5385 GCA_035296645.1 Thermoleophilaceae bacterium | reverse complement strand
TCGTGGTGATCCTGGTCGCCGTGGTGCTTCCCGAGGTCCGCAAGGTCGAGGCGCAGGTCGTCCGCTTCCAGAAGGCCGCGCAGGTCGGCCCGGGCGCGTTCACGCCTCCGGCCGACGCGCGCGCGAGGGCCGCTCTCCTCCAGGGGGCAGGCGGCGGTGGCGAAGGCGGTGGGGACGAAGGCGGCGGAGGCGGCGAGGGAGCGGCGCCGCCCCGAGGGCGGAGGCTCGGGAACCGGTTCGCCCTCTGAGGGTGGGCCGACGGGCTCGAAGAGGGCACGTTCGGCGGCAGCGGCTCGAACCGCGTGTGCGACCGCGAGAAGCTGATCCGCTCCCTGCTCGCCAACCCCGAGCGGCTGCGCGCCTGGGCGGAGACCCTCGAGGTCGAGCCGACCCGCGAGGCCGTCACCGCTTACATCCGGAAGCTTCGACCGGTCAACCTCACGCGCGACACCCAGGTGACCAACCACGCGTACAGCGACGGGAAGGTCAACCCCTACCAGGCGATCATGGCGCAGGGCACGGCGGTGCTCGTCGACGAGGATGGGAAGCCGGTCGTCCGCTGTCGGTGCGGAAACCCGCTGGCCGAGCCCGTCGAGCTCGAGACCGATGCGAGGTGCATCAACTGTCCTCCCAACTGCGAGCCGCCGCCGCCCTGCGACTACAAGGACCCGCAGGGGGCGTGCTACCGGCCGAGCCCCGACCCGCCGCCCGTCGAGGAGAACGGAGAGCCGCCCTCGGGCGACTGCGAGTCCGATCCGAGCCGCTCCGAGTGCCAGCAGCGTTGCGAGGAGGACCCGACGCTCCCGTACTGCGGCGACCAGACCGACGAGAGCCAGGCTCCGGAGGGCGAGGAGCAGCAGGAACCGACCGATGGGCAGGCGGACCCCTCCGGAGGCGCGCCATCGGACGGAGGCACGACGCCACCGGATGGAGGCGGCGGCGCGACCGTCGGCGGCGGCTCCTCGGGGGCGGGTACTAGCCCGCGGCACCCGACCGCCCGTCCGCCGGAGGCGTTGACCCGCCCGTCGCGCCCGAGTAGTGTGGACCCAGTCGAAGAGAGGAGAAGCCATGGAACGCGTCATTGCCGACTGCCGGCGCTTCCCGAGCGAGTCCAACTGCAGCCTCACCATCATCGGGTGACGAGAACGAGGTGCTCCAGGCCGCCGCCGAGCACTCGCGCTCGGTGCACGGGCACCAGGACTCGGTCGAGGAGCTGCGCGAGCAGATGCGCCCGATGCTCGAGCCGGAGGAGAGCTACGTGATGGGCTCGCGGGCGCAGGAGCCGTTCCCGGCCTGAGCCGGGGCAGAGGGCGACGGGTGACGACGGGGCGCTTGCGGGGGCGCCCCGCTAGCGGTGCGTCGACGCCTGCGCGCGCGCCCACAGCCGCAGGTAGGCCTCGGCGCCGCGGCCCATTTCGCGCATGAGCGTCGGACCGTCGCGGCCCGCGACCTTCCGAGTGTCCTCGATCCAGTCCGGATAGAGGCCGTAGTGCGCAACGCCGTCGCGGTTGATGTCGTAGACGCGGGTTCCCGAGCGCTGCTTGTCGACGTCACCCGACCGTCGAACGAGCGGAACGGATACGTAACCGGGTTCGGGCCCCGGCGCGGACCGCCCTGCGAACCGAAGCCGTTCATGTCCGCCCCGTAGCCGAACCCGAAGTAGTACGGGCCCTGGTGCATGGCGCGGATTCGCCGCCACTCCCGGACGAAGCCCTTCGAGTCGCCGGCGTACGGCGTCACCGCGCCGCCCAGCCTGTAGATGCGCGGGATCGCGTCATCGGTGCTCCAGCTGTGCGACGAGACGACCCCAGAGTACCGCCGCCGCTCGAGCTCCCGCAGGACGTCCCGCCGCGCGTAAACGCCCATGTGGTCGGGATCGAAGATCATGCCCTTGGCCATGATCCGGTTCAGCGCATGCTGGCCGAGGTCTGAGAACTCGAGCTGGTTGCAGATCGGCGGGGGCGGATAGGCCGGCGGGGAGGGCAAGGTGGACGGCAACCGTAATTTGAGGCCGTTGCCCACGAGCGCGTCATCGTTGTGGTAGACGGCGGTCGGCGCGCGGTCGGCGTACGTGGGCTTGTCCCCCTCAGGAAATCGTGGCGGATCGCACTTGTCCATGTCCCAGAAGCTGCCGGTGTCGTAGAAGTTGCCGGCGTTGGTGGCGGCGCCCGTGTCCCCTGAGTCGCCGGCCACGCCGGTGAACCCGTTGTCGAACTTGTTGACGAGCTCGAGCTGACGGACGCCGATGCGGTGGAAGGCGTCTATCTGGCGAGTCACCTCCGTCCTTGTGCAGGTTGGCCCGGTGCCAACGCGCCGCCCGCAATTGAAGGGCTTCGAGGTCTCCATGCCCATGACCACGGCGAGCTTGCCGCGGTTGATCACCCGCCACGCCTCCGCCGGGCTGCGGACGATCCGGTACCAACCCTTGCCGGGGCCGCCGAACTGGGCGTCGATGTAGTCTTGGAGCTGGTGCATGCGCCGCGCCTGGAGGCGCGCGCTCGCCATCTCGTTGCAGCCGGTCCTGACGGCGTGTTCGCTCTTGAGCGGGTACAGCTCGCACAGGACCTCGTTCTCGACGAGCAGGTTGGTGAAGATCCGCAGCCCGTCGCGCCACGAGCGCTCGAGCCACTTGTAGTAGGACTGCTCGTGGGTGAGCGAGGCGTTGTGGGGCCAGCCCTCGAACGACGGCCACCCGTCGGTGTCGTGGCGGCCGGCCGGCGTGCCGTACGAGACCGTGTTCTCGAGGATCGCGCCCTCGCCGTTCGGCTGATGGTCGGGGCAGTCGATGAGCGCGAAGGGAACGCCGTAGGGGTGCAACGGGCGCCCGCAGTGCACGCGCCCGCCGAGGAACTCGAACGCCATGTGGTGCATGTGCGCGTCGACCAGGCCGGAGACCTCGCCGTTGGGCGAGGACCCCTTGCGCGGCGGGCCGCTCGCGTTCACCTCGATCTCCGGGTACTGGCGGCAGCCCGTGGTGGGAGCGAACGCGAACACGGCACCCTCGCGCGCGAGCACGAGCTTCCCGCCGCGCGCGAGCCGCCGCGCGCGAGCGCGAGCGACTCGCCCTCCCTGCGATTGCGCAGCCCGAACCCCGTGCTGCGACGCCCGGTCACGTTCCAGTCGGCCGCCTTCGAGGCCTTGGGGGCCGGCGCTACGCGACCGAGCACGTCGATCGCGAGCAGCCTGCGGTTCCGGTCGTAGAGCAGGTAGCTGCCGAGCCTCGTCGGCTTCAGGTCGAAGCGCTCGGCGCCCCCGACCGTCGCGGCGGAGGCGTGATAGCCGCCATCCCGCTTGAGGGTGAACCGGTCACGCGCGACCGAGCGCAGCGCGTAGCAGCCGTTCGCGAGCGAGTAGCGCGTGGTCGGGGTCCGGGCGGACGTGCCGGTGGGCCCGCCGCCGGGAACGCCACCGCCGCCACCCCCAGCCGCCCTGCTGGAGGATCCGTCCTGGTTCCCGTCCTCCGTCGCGGCGCTGGCCCTCGCCGCAGCGGTCGCCGCCAAGCCGAGGGCAGCGCGGGCGAGCTGCCGGGCGGCAAGTCTCGCGGGGGCGCAGACTACCGGGTTTCGTGCATTGTTGCGCCACGTTCGGGCCACGAGCGGACGGATCTGGTGCCGCTCACGCACCGGCCGCGACGTCGGCCACGCGGTCGGCAATGGCCGGGGCGTGCTCCTCCTGGAGGAAGTGGCGCCCGGGGACGGTGTCGAGTCGCTCGAGCCCGACGGCGCGGCGCACCGCCTCGCCGGCGCCTTCGAGCGTGAGCGCCGGATCGTCGCGTCCCCACAGGACCTGGACCGGGTAGGGCACGTCGCGGACCGCGGACACGTACAGGTCGCGCTTCGCGTGGGTGCGCTCGAAGCCGCGCATGATCTTGAGGAAGGCCTCGCCGCCGTCGTGGCGCTTGAGCAGGTCGACGTAGGCCATGAGCTCGGCCGGCGGTGACGCTCGGCGGTCCCCGACCCCCACCAGGTACATGAGCGGGAGGAACGAGGGGCCGGTCAGCGAGCGAAGCCACAGCCGGCGCACGCCCCGGACGGCGAACGGCTCCATGACCGACGGACGCTCGAAGCCGTCGACCGCGACGATCGTGTTGGGCAGCGTGAGCGACATCACCCGCTGCGGCATCGCGGCGGCGAGCTCGAAGCCGACCGGCCCGCCGATGTCGTGCACCACCAGGTGAAAGCGCTCGAGCCCGAGCGCGTCGACCGCCTCGCGGCAGAAACGGCCGAGCCCCGTCCACGTGTAGTCGAAGTCGGGTGGACGGTCGGCGAGGCCGAGCCCGGGCAGGTCGAACGCGACTCCGCACAGGCCGCGGGCGGCGAGCTCGTCGAGCACCTTGCGGTACAGGAAGCACGACGCGGGGACGCCGTGGAGGCACACGACCGGCTCGCCGGCGCCGGTCTCGCGCACGAAGCTGTGGATCCCGCCCGCGGCGAAGCGCCGGCCCGCCGCTCGGTGGGCTCGGACCACGGCGCCGGTGTCGGGTAGGAGCATGGACCTTCCCTACCCACTCGACCCCAGGCACTACGGGCGTATGCGGGCCGGGCTCCGTCAGGCGGGGGCGAGTGCCTTGAGGCGCCTTCGGAGACCACCGCTGCCGCCGGCCTGCTCGAGCGCGGCGCACAGCTCGCCGTGGGCCCGGAGCTCGGCCTCCACCGGCTCGACGACCAGCTCGCTGGCGACGGCTTCGATGCGGGCGCGCAACGAGCGCGCGGCCCCTCGCGCGCGCCGGCGCGCGCCAAGGCCGTTGACCATGCGCGCGAGCACAGCGAGCACGACGCCGGCGGCCGCGCCGCCGACCAGGAGCATGGTCGGGACGGGCACGTCATCGACGCGCGGGGTGGGGACGGCCTCCGCGAGCTGGAGGTAGCCGAGCACCGCGAGCACCGCGAGCCACACCGCCCCCGCCACGGCGACGAGGGCGAGAAGCACCTGAAGCACGCCGGCGAGCCGCCACCAACGCGGCCGACGCATGCGCAGGTCGGCGCCCGCGACCGCGCGGTCCAGGCGATCGGCGAGCTCGTCCTCGCGCGCGGTGGCGGCCGAGCGGACGACGCCGGGCCATGGGCCGGAGAGGGCGGCGCCGGCCCCGGCGCCGAGCTCGCGCAGCGCCGAGTCGACGCCCGCGCGCTGGACCGGCGACGGCCTGGGGAGCGAAGTGTGCGTCGCCTCGTCGGGACGGTCGGGGAGCCGGAGGCGCCGGAGGGGGTCGGGGCGGAACCGGCGCAGCCAACGCACGAACGGCCATCCGGTGGCGAGCGCCCCGCGGCGGCGGTGCGCGCGGGCGACGGCGCTCACCACGGTCGGCACCCCGGCCGCCTCGGCGAGCGCCGCGAGCAGGCGCGCGCGCTCGTCGCGGCCGACGCTCGCCTCGACCTCTGCGCCGCA
>DATHAN010000269.1:0-3472 GCA_035296645.1 Thermoleophilaceae bacterium | reverse complement strand
CTCCGCTGCTCGTGGCCATGGCCTTCGGCCTCGACCCCTCGCCCGGGATGCTGCTCGTCCCGTTCATCGGCTTCCTCACGGGTTTCGGCTTCGCCGCGTTCGGGGTGACGATCGCGGCGCTCGCCAAGTCGATCGACAACTCCAACTACGTGACGAGCAGCGTGATCACGCCGCTGTTCCTCGTCGCCGGGGCGTTCTTTCCGCTCGACGCGCTGCCGGGTGGGCGGCGGCGCTCGCCGAGGCCAACCCCCTCCACCACTGCGTCGAGCTGGTCCGAGACGCGGTGTTCGGGCTGCGCCCCGGCGCGGACCTACTCCACGTCGGCGTGCTGCTCGCGTTCGCGCTCGTGATGTGGCGCCTGCCGATCTGGCGCTTGCGGCTGCGGCTCATCGACTGACGTCGCCGGCGGCGGGCACCTCGCCGCGGTTGGTCCGCCGCGGTCGGTCCGTCGCGCTGGGGCCGCCGCGCCGGGGCCGCCGCGCTACAGCCGGTCGCGCAGGTCGAGCCCCTCGGCCGGGTCGGGCCGCGTCTCGGGCGGCTCGAAGAAGACCGGATTGACGCACGCGAACGCCTCGCCTGTGCCCTCGTAGGCGCGCTCGACCGACGTGCGGCAGCGCGGCGTCGGCTGGCCGGTCATGGCGACCGCTCCGAAGCCCTGGCGCGTGCGCTCGGCCGACTCGAACATCTCGACGTCGATCTCCACGCGGAACACGTTGCCGAGGCAGCCCATGTAGCGGCGCCCCGAGAGCTCGTCGTCATACAGGTACAGGTACGGGCACTCGGACTCGATGCAGCCCGACGGATGCACGACCCGATCGCAGAACGTGCAGCACTGACGACACTCGTGGGCTTCGGCGAGCTTGGCGTGGCCGCTCACCGCCTCAGTGTACCCGGGCCAAGGCCCGCCGGGCGCGCGCGAGCCCGCCGGTCGTACGATGGCGCCGTGCGCCGACCCCTCCCCCATCACGTCGTCGCGGCGGTGTTCGTGGGAGCCGGCGCGCTCCATTTCGTCATCCCCCGGCCGTACGAATCGATCGTCCCGCCCGCGCTGCCGCGTCCGCGCGAGATCGTGTACGCGAGCGGCATCGCCGAGATCGTGGGCGGCCTCGCCGTCCTGCCGTCACGGGCGCGCCCGTGGGCGGGACGGTGGCTGATCGCGCTCCTGCTCGCGGTCTTCCCGGCCAACGTCTACCACGCGGTCGCCGCCGACGAGATCCCCGGCCAGCCGGTCCCCCGTCCCCTGCTGTGGCTGCGCCTGCCGCTCCAGGGCGTGCTGATCGCGTGGGTGTGGCGGGCGACGGAGGCCTCGGGAGCGCTGCGCCGCTAGGATCGAGCTCGCCCTCGAACAGCGAGAACACCGCTCCCTGCGGGTCGGTCACGACCGCGAAGCGGCCGGCCGGCACCTCGCGCGGGGGCATCTGCACGCCGCCGCCCGCGCGCTCGATCGCGGCGATCGTGGCCTCGAGCCCGTCCGCGGCGAAGTAGGCGTTCCACACCGGCGGCATTCCCTCGATCGCCAGGATCCCGCCGTTGGTGGCCTCGCCGTTGCGGATCGTCCAGTACTCGCCTCCGGGCACCGGCTCGATCCGCCATCCGAAGAGCTCGGAGTAGAAGCGCGCCGAGGACTCTCCGTCCGCCGTCAGCAGGTCGTTCCAGCACAGCGCGCCCGGCTCGTTCACGAGGCCGGCGCCGGGGTGCTCGCGCGGCTCCCACAGGGAGAGCATCGCGCCCTGCGGATCCTGGAGAGTCGCCATCCGACCCGCCTCGGTGACGTCGAACGGACCCGCCACGACCGTCCCGCCGAGCTCACCGACCCGGGCCGCGCTCGCGTCGACGTCAGCGACCGTGACGTACGACCCCCAGTGCGGCGGTATCCCGCGTCCGCGCATGTCGTCCGAGAGCTCGAACATCCCGGCGACGTGGCGCCCGCCCTTGGAGAACATCGTGTAGGTGCCCGCTTCGCCCGCCGGGCTGTCCTCGGCCTCCCAGCCGAACAGCTCGCCGGAGAACGCCTTGGCGCCGCCAGCGTCCGTGGTCTGGAGCTCGACCCACGAGAACGTGCCCGGGGCGTAGCTCGTCCGCTAACCCATCGCTCGCTCCTTCGTCGGGGGCGTTCGCGGTCGCGACCCTAGCGGCGGGCTGGATCGACTGCACCGCCCGCGAGCGGCGGGCGCCCGCGCGGGTCAGCCGTCGCGGGCGGGCGCCTCGGCGGGACGGGCCTCTCCGGCCGCCGCCGGCGCCGAGCCCCGCCTCCGCTCCGCCGCGTCGTCACGGGCGAGGAAGCGGGTGGCGATCGTCATCAGCAGGTGCGCGATGCCGAGGGCGAGGAAGAACGCGAGCGGCTCGGTCTCGCCGTTGAACCCGAACAGGAACGGCGCGGCGATCAGGAAGATGGCGAGGATGTGGTCGATCGCCACGTGCGCGACGACGGGCACCTGGTTGACGAGGCCCGTCGGTCCGGCGGTACTCGCCGCGACCACGAGCAAGACGACCCCCACGACGATCGAGGTGGCGGTCGCCGCGCCCGCCCCCGGACCGAACAGGAGCAGCGGGACGACGATGAACGCGAGCGCCTCGATGTACTCGACTATCCCGTGGACCGGGCGGGGGAGCGGGCCGTCGCGCAGCATGCGGTGAGGTTACCCGGCGCCACGGAGGCCGCGCTCGCGTGGGGTCTCCCAGGGGGGCCGGCCGCGGCCCGAGCCGTCGGGCCGCGTTCCTAGACTGCCCCTCGATGACGCCCGCCTGCGCCCATCTGCACGTCCACTCCGAGTACTCCCTGCTCGACGGGGCGTGCCGGATCGGCGCGCTCGCCGAGCGCGCCGCCGCGCTCGGCCAGCCCGCGCTCGGGCTGACCGACCACGGCGTGATGAACGGGGCGCTCGAGTTCTACAAGGCGTGCTCGAGGCACGGAATCAAGCCGATCCTCGGCGTCGAGGCCTACCTCGTCGACGACTGTCGCTCCGAGGCCGTCCGCTACGAGCGCAACCACCTCACGCTGCTCGCCGCGAACGACGCGGGCTTCCGCAACCTGGTCAAACTGAGCTCGGCCGGATTCCTCGAGGGCTACCGCCGCGGCAAGCCGAACGTCGACCTCGACCTGCTCGCCCGCCACGCCGACGGCGTGATCGCGCTCACCGGTTGCCTCCAGTCTCGCTTCTGCCGCCGCCTCGTCGACGACAACCCCGCCGAGGCGCGCGCTCACGCCGACGACCTGCTCCAGATCTTCGGGCCCGAGGACGTGTACTTCGAGCTCCAGCGCAACGGGCTCGCCGAGCAGGACAAGGTCAACGAGGGCGTCGCGCGGATCGCGGGAGAGGTCGGTCGCCCGGTGGTCGGCACGGCCGACGTCCACTACCTGACCCGCGACGACTACGACCACCACCGCGCTCTCCTGTGCGTGCAGACGAAGTCGACGCTCGAGCAGCCGAAGCTGTCGTTCGAGACGAACGAGTTCTACTTGAAGAGCGCG
>DATHAN010000268.1:0-14911 GCA_035296645.1 Thermoleophilaceae bacterium | reverse complement strand
CCGAGACGCCCAGCGAGCCCGCCGCCGGGGCGAGCAGTCCCGAGGCGAGGTCGATTCCCTCCCCCGGTGCGCGTGCGGCCCACGAGACGAGCACGCCCACCGGGAGCACGAGCCCGAGCCCGACCACCGTCGCGCACCCCGCGAGCGCCGCCGCCCGCCAACGGCCGAGCCGGAGGGCCGGTGCCCGGCGCGGCGCGGCCGGCGCCGCCCGCGGCGACGCGCGGCCGCGCGCCCCGGCCTCGAGCACGAGCACGACCACGGTGAGGGCGACGAGCAGCAGCCCCAGCACCGCGGCCGGCGTGCGGTCGAACAGCGAGCGGTACTGCTGGAAGATCGCCCGCGTGAGGACGTCATGGCGCATGAGCGACACGACGCCGAAGTCGGACAGCGTGTACAGCGCGGCGAGCAGCGCGCCGGCTCCGAGCGCCGGGCGGGCGGCCGGCAGCGTCACCTCGCGCGCGACCGCCAGCGGCGAGCGCCCCAGCCCGCGCGCCGCCTCCTCGAGCGCCGGGTCGGCGCGCCGCAGCGCGGCCCCGGCGAGCAGGTACACGTACGGGTAGGTGGCGAGCGTGAGCGCGAGCGCGGAGCCGGGAAAGCCCGTCACGTCGGGCAGGCGCCCCGCGGGGGAGAGCGCCTCGCTGACCGCGCCGCCGGGCCCGATGGTGGCGAGCAGCGCGAGCGCGAGCACGTAGCTCGGCACGACGAGGGGGAGCGCGGCGGCCACCGCCCACAGCGCGCGCAGCGGCAGGTCGGTCCGTTCGACGAGCCACGCGAGCCCCCCGCCGATCACCGTCGCCGCCGCGGTCACCGCCACGACGAGCCCGACCGTGCGGCCGAGCACGGCGAGCGTCTCCGCCCGCGCCAGGACCGCCCAGGCCGCCGGCCCGCCGGACGCGACGCGAATCACGAGGTAGAGGAGCGGCAGCGACGCGGCGGCGGCCACGAGGGCCGCCGCCGCCCCCAGCGCCGCCGGCGGCCGCGCGCGCCCCCGCGGCCGGCCGCCTTGCAGCGCGGTCATGGCGTGAGGCCGGCCTCGCGGATCATCTCGACGGTCGAGGGAAGCTTGGCGCCGAGCTCGCCGAGCCGGATGCCGGGCCCGTGGATCTCGTCTAGCGGCCGCAGCGCCTCGTCGGGCCGCACGCCGCGCAGGAGCGGGTACTCCTCGGTGTCGGTCGCGAAGAAGCGCTGCCCCTCCACGCTCAGCAGGAACTCGGCGAAGCGGCGCGCCTCGGGAGTGTCGCTCAGGACGCCCAGCCCCGACACGTTCACGAGCGAGCCCGGGTCACCGGGTCGCAGGAAGTGGTTCGCCACCGGCACCCTGGGCCGGTCCTTGCGCAGCTCGAACAGGTAGTAGTGGTTGACGAAGCCGACCTCGACCTCGCCACGGGCGATCGCCTCGAGCGTCTGGATGTTGTTGTCGAGCAGCAGCGGGCGGTTGCGGTCGATCCCCTCGAGCCAGGCGCGCGCGCGCGCGTCGCCCACGCTCAGCCGCATCGCGCTCACGAAGGCCTGGAACGACGCGTTGGTCGGCGCGAGCCCGATCTTGCCCCGCCAGCGCGGATCGGTGAACGCGAAGATCGTGTCGGGGAGCTCGCCCGGCTCGATCCGGCGCGTGTCGTAGGCGACGACGCGCGCGCGCCCCGAGACGCCGACCCAGCGCCCGCCCGGGTCGCGGAAGCGCGGGTCGACGCGGTCCAGGAGGCTCGTCGGCAGCGGCCTCAGCCGCCCCTCGCGCGCCACGGCGCCGAGCGCGCCCGCGTCCTGCGAGAAGAAGACCTCGGCCGGGCTGTTCGGGCCCTCCTCGCCGATCGTCGCCGCGAGCTCGGCGCTGTCCCCGTAGCGCGGCGCGACCTCGATGCCCGTGGCGCGCTCGAAACGCTCGTACAAAGGCCCGACGAGCTCCTCGGCGCGGCCCGAGTACACCGTCAGCCGGCGGGGATCGCGGTCGCCGGCGGCCCCGGCCTCGCCGCCTCCGCCGCCGCCGCACCCCGCCGCGACCACCGCCGCGGCGAGCACGAGCAGGACCGCCGCCAAGCGCGCGTACGAACCCATCACCCCTCCCCTCTGGCGGCGGGCCGCAGCGCGACCACCCGCCCGTCGAGACTCGCGGCGTACAGCTCCCCGCGGGGATCCTCGCCGAACGTCGTCAGCATCTCCAGGTCGATCGGCTCGCGCCGGACGTCGGTGCCCTCGGCGTGGCGCCGCAGGCTCCAGATCTTGCCCGTGCACAGATCGCCGTACAGGTACCGCCCGCGCAGGCCGGGGAGCGCCCGCCCGCGGTAGACGAACCCCCCGGTGACCGAGCACCCGCCGCGCCGCCCGTACACGGCAACGGGGCCGAGCAGCTTCCCGCGCGGGTTGATGTCGTGCCCGCGGTAGCGGACCCTCCCCTCGAAGGCGCTCCAGCCGAAGTTGGGGAGCTGACGCTCGCCCGCCGGCAGGACGTCGATCTCCTCCTGGCGGTCCTGGCCGACGTCGCCGATCCACACGTCGCCGGTCTCGCGGTCGAAGGAGAAGCGCCACGGGTTGCGCAGGCCGTACGCGAGGGTTTCCCACCGCGCGCCCGGGCGGCGCACGTCGAGGCGCCGAATCTTGGCGAACGGCGTGCGCAGGTCCTGGCCGCGGCGATCCGGGTCGAACGCCGACCCGCCGTCGCCGAGGCCGAGCAGCAGGCGACCCTCCGGGTCGAAGGTGACCTGGCCGCCGTTGTGGTTCGGGTACGGCTGGTCGAGGGCGAAGATCGTCTGCGCCGAGCGGCGATCGGCACGGTCGCCCTCGGCGCGGAGGCGCACGAGGCGGGTGTCGCCCGCCTTGTTCGTGTAGTGGACGTAGAAGATCCCCGTGCGCGCGTGGTCCGGCGGGAAGGCGAGCCCGAGCAGGCCGCGCTCGCCGCCCGACCCGACCTGGTCGGAGATGTCGAGGAACGGCTCCTCGAGGACGCGCCCGCGGTCGACGATGTGGATCGTGCCCGGCTGCTCGGCGACGTACAGGCGCTCGGGCTGCCCCGGCCGGAACTGGACATCGGTCGGCCCGTCGAGCCCGTCCGCCACCTCGACGAGCTCGGGCCGCGCGTCCGAGCCGGCGGCGCGCTCCTCGCCGTCGCTGGGCCGCTCGCCGCCGTCGGCGCGCTCCCCGACCGCGCATCCGGCGGCCATGGCGACGATCGCAAGCGCGGCCAGACCGCCCGTCCCTAGCGGCCGCGCGACGTGAAACCCAGACCTCGGCACTAGGGATTAGGGTACCCTAATGACCTCGGCCGGCGCTCGCCCGGCGCGTCCCCGCACCCACCCGCGATGCTCCACAGCCCGGCGCGCACGCGAACGCCGAGCGGACCTCCGGGCGGCGGCGCCGGGGACACCGGACCGCCGGGGCGCAGGCGCGAGCGGAAGGCGACGCCCGGCCGCACGCGCGTGAAGCCGACCGCCCGCTTGGGCACGCCGAGCGCCCACGCGACCAGCTGACCGCGGTACCTCCCGGTGTACGGCGGCCCGCAGCCACGCAACCGCGCCGGTCCTCCCGCGCGCGCGACCGCGCGCTCGAGGTCCGCGGCGAGCGCCGCTCCGTAGGCCACCCGGCGAGCTCCTCCGGCGAGGTCGTCGGCGCGGGCCGCGGCGGTCAGCGCGAGCGTCGCCGCGACGGCGACCGCGGTCACGGTCCGGACGACCCGCCCGCGCCGACGCGCGGCGAGCAGCCCACCGAGGAGGAACACGCCGCTCGACCCGCCGACGGTGAGGAGGACGGCACCGGGGAGCAGGTAGCGCGCCTCCCCCGAGAAGCCGGCCTCGCTCATCGCCGCCACGAGCGCCGCCCACGCCGCGCCGACCGCGACGAAGAGCGGTGCGCCGAGGGCCGGGGCGGGGATGCGCGCCCGTGCGGGCGCGGCCCTGGTGAGCGCGGTCCGCCCGGGTCGGAGCGCCGCGACCATCGCCAGGCCCGCCGCACCGGCCAGCGCCACCGGCGGCGGAAGCCGGGCGGCGAGCGCGAGCGTGGCGAGCGCGGGCGCCGGGTCGAGCGCGGGCGCCCCGGGGTTGGGCACGAGCGCGCGCTCGGCCGAGCGCACGGCCCGACCCGAGGCGAGCAGCTCGGGGACGACCCACGCCGCCAGCACCGCCGCCGCCGCGAACGCGACCGGCGCGCGCCCCGCGGTCGCGCCAGACGAGCCACGGTCCCAGCGCGGCGAGCAGCGGCCACACCTCGACACGCACGAGCGACGCCGCGACGCCGAGCGCGAACGCCGCGCGCGGGCGGCCTTCGAGCAGCGCCGCGAGAGCGAGCAGGAGAAGCGCGGCGAGCAGGCCCTCGCTGTTCCCGACCGCGGCGTGCTCGACGAAGCCCGGCACGAGCAGCACCCCGATCGCCGCCGCGGCGCCCGCCGCCACCGACCCGCCACCGAGCCGCCGCCCGAGCGCGAAGGCGAGCAGCACGGCCAGGATCGCGCCGGCGCGGGCGACGACGAGCCGCGCCTCGGGCGCGGCGCCGACGACCGCGGTGAGGAGAGCGGTGATCGCGACGGGCAGCGGCTTCCACGCCGGGCCGCCCTCGGTGCTCAACTCGAGGCCGAGGACCTCTCGGCCCCAGATGAGCCACGACCACGCGTCGTAGCCGGGGGCCGAGGGGAGCAGCAGCGAGGCGATCGCGAGCGCGACCGAGGCCCCGACGAGGCCGGCGGGCCGCCGCGCCGCGCGCGGCGCGTGCTCGAGCTCAGCCCGAGAAGCGCGCGAAGTACCCGCCGAGGCCGGCGCTGCGGCGGTCAAACCGCAGGCCGGCCCGCTCGGCGCTCGCCCGCAGCGCTCCCGGGCGCACGAAGTGCGGGTCGAGATAGGTCTCGCCGACCACGAGCCGCCCACCGGGTCGCACGACACGCCGCAGCTCGGCCAGCGCCCGGCCCACGTCGGGAATCTCGCCGAGCGTCGTGCACAGGTAGGCGGCGTCGAAGGTGGCGTCGGGGTAGGGCAGCTCGCGCGCGTCGGCGCGCGCGGGCACGACGATGTTGCCCAATCCGACCTCGTGGGCGCGCGCCATCGTGTGGTCGAGCATCGCCTCCTGGATGTCGACGATGTCGAGCCGCCCGTCCGGACCGAGGCCCCGCGCGATCGGGAGCGTGTAGTAGCCCGTCCCCGGACCCACCTCGAGCATCCGCTCGCCGGGACGCGGGTCGAGGATCTCCTCCAGCCGTCCGCGGGTGATAGAGGGATGCGGAAGCTCAACCCAGAAGCGCTGGGAGTAAGGACACGGCGAGGGATTGCGCCGCCACCACAGCGCTCCCCCGAGCAATCCGGCGGTCGCTGCGCCGGCGAGCGCGGCCCCGCTCCGGGCGCGGGAGACCGGCGACCGCTCCCGACGCGAAAGCGGGGGTCCGTGCAACGTGCGTGTTAGGGTTCCCTTACTCGGACGTTGCATTGATGCAACCTTCACGTTTCAGCATGGTAGCCGACTCGCCCGCTCGGGGGAAGGGCGAGACCCGCCCCGCTCCGGGCTCGAGGTCCGTGGAGATCGACGACGCGCTGCTCGCCGCGGCGCGCCGGGCGCTCGCCCGTCACGGGCCGGCGCGCACGACGCTCGAGCGGATCGCCGACGAGGCCGCCCTCTCGCGCGTGACCCTCTACCGCCGCGGCCTCACCCGCGAGGCGATCCTCGCCGCGCTCGCCGACGCGCTGCTCGACGGCTACCGCGAGGCGCTGTGGCCGGCGCTGACGCGGCGCGGAAACGCCGCCGAGCGCCTGCGCCGCGCGCTCGGAGCGGTGTGCGACGTCGCCGAGGCCGATCGCGAGGTACTGCTCGCGCTCGCGGGGCTGTCGGGTGGCGAGCTCGAACCCGAGCCCCAAGGCGACGTGTTAGCGGGCGGCGACTTCGCCGAGCCCGTCGAGCGCCTGCTGCGCGACGGGGCCGCCGATGGCTCCCTGCGCGGGGTGGACGCGCCCGAGACCGCCGTCGCCGTCCTCAACCAGGTGGCCTGGACCTACGTCCACCTGCGGGCGGGCCCGCGCTGGAGCGCCCGCCGCGCGCGGCGGATCACGCTCGACCTCGCGCTAAGGGGCATCACCGTGGCAGCGGCGAAGGGTCGGACGTGAGCGAGCTCGACCCGGCCGCCGAGGTGATCGAGCGGCTCGCGCTCGAGCCGCATCCCGAGGGCGGCCACTTCCGGGAGACCTTCCGCCACCAACCCGAGCCCGGGGCCCGCGGGGCCATGACCGCGATCCTGTACCTGCTGTCGGCGGGCGATGTCTCGGCCTGGCACCGCGTCGACGCCACCGAGGTGTGGCACTTCCACGCCGGGGCGCCGCTCGAGCTCTCGATCTCCGAGGACGGGCGCGCCACCCGCGCTCACCGCCTCGGGCCGGACGTCGTCTCAGGCGACGAGCCGCAGGTCCGAGTGCCGCCGCACGCCTGGCAGTCGGCCCGCTCGACCGGCGCGTGGACGCTCGCCGGCTGCACGGTCGGCCCGGCGTTCGAGTTCGCCGGCTTCGAGCTCGCGCCGCCAGGGTGGGAGCCCGGCGCGGCGTAGGCCGCCGCCGCAGGCGGTCCCGCCCCTCATCTCGCTAGAATCCGACCTGCATATCGACCCCCCAGCGAGGATTTGAGGACACCGATGGCCACAGTCGAGAGCAACCCGCGCATCGCCAAGCCCAGCGCGATCGAGGAGGACGACCAGGGCCAGCTCGTCGCGCGCAAGGGCATCTCGCGCGAGGTAGTCGACGAGCTCTCGCGCGTCAAGGGCGAGCCCGACTGGATGCGGGAGAAGCGCCTCAAGTCGCTCGAGATCTTCGAGCGCAAGCCGATCCCCACCTGGGGCGTCGACCTATCCGGCCTCGACTTCGACGAGCTCGTGCTCTACTCGCCGCCGACCGCGGGGCGCTACGACAGCTGGGACGAGGTCCCCGAGGAGATGAAGAAGACCTACGAGGACCTCGGGATCCCCCAGGCCGAGCGCGAGCACCTTGCGGGCGTCGTCGGGGTGTGGCGCCAAGAGCCCGTGTACGAGGGGCTCAAGGAGGAGTACCGCAAGCTCGGGATCATCTTCTGCTCGATGGACACGGCGATCACCGAGTACCCGGAGCTCGTCGAGCCCTACTTCATGACCAAGTGCGTCCCGCCGCAGGACAACAAGTTCTCGGCGCTGCACGGCGCGGTGTGGTCGGGCGGCTCGTTCCTGTACGTACCGAAGGGCGTCAAGGTCGATCTTCCGCTCCAGGCCTACTTCCGCATGGAAGGCGCCGGCGAGGGCACCTTCGAGCACACGCTGATCATCGCCGACGAGGGCTCCGAGGTGAACTACATCGAGGGCTGCACGGCGCAGACCTACTCGGTCAACTCGATGCACTCGGCGGTCGTCGAGATCTTCGTCAAGGAGGGCGCGAAGGCCCGCTACACGACCGTCCAGAACTGGTCGAAGGACGTCTACAACCTCAACACCAAGCGCGCGATGGTCGACGCCCACGGCACCGTCGAGTGGGTCGGCGGCTCGATGGGGGCCAAGTACGTGATGCTCTACCCGGGCTCGTTCCTGATGGGCGAGGGCGCGCGCGCCGACCACCTGAACGTCGGCGTCGCCTCGGGCGACGTGTGGAAGGACACGGGCGCGAAGGTCATGCACCTCGCCCCGAACACGACCTCGAACATCCTCGCCAAGTCGATCTCCAAGGACGGCGGGATCATGGGCTACCGCGGGCTGGTGCGCATGGGGCAGAACTCGCAGGGCTCGAAGGCGCACGTCCAGTGCGACGGGCTGATGATGGACCCCGAGTCGCGCTCCGACACCTGGCCCGACATCCAGATCCAGAACCCGCACGTGACGGTCGCCCACGAGGCGGTCGTCGGCAAGATCTCCGACGAGCAGCTCTTCTACCTCCAGAGCCGGGGGCTCACCGAGGAGGAGGCCGCCTCGATGATCGTCAACGGCTTCATCGAGCCGGTGACCAAGGAGCTGCCGATGGAGTACGCGGTCGAGCTGAACCGCCTGATCCAGCTCGAGATGGAGGGCTCCATCGGCTGAGCCGAGCCGCGTGGCGACGAGGGCCGACGCCGGCGAGGTCGGCGCCCTCCTACATCGCTTCAATACGGAGTTCGGCGACCCTTCGCCCGGCGCGAAGACGCTAACGCGACGGGTCGCCGAGCTGATCCAACGCGGCGATCCGAGCATTTTCCTGCTCGCCGGCCCGCGCGACATCGGCGTTGCGGTGGTGCGCTTCCGGGAAGCGCTGTTCGGCGACGGCCTGACGGGCTATCTCGAGGAGCTCTATGTCGTCTCCGATCGCCGCCGCGAGGGCCACGGGCGCGAGCTGATGGAGACGGCGATGAGACTCGCCCGCGAGCGCGGCGCCACCACGATGGAGCTCGGGACAGCGATCGAAGACACGGCAGCGCGCGGGCTGTTCGAGCGGCTCGGCTTCTCGAACCTCGAGAAGCGCGGGGACCCGAGTAGCCAGATGCTCTTCTACGAGCGATCTCTGTGACTGCGCTCGACGCTACGCGAGGCCAAGGACGGCCGCCATGGCCTCATCGACCGCCCGCTGCTCGCGCGCCGACAGTCTGCCCACTCGCTCTAGGAGTCGCTCGCGATCGACCGCTCGCAAGCGGTCGAGCAGAACCCGCGTCGCTGTGCCGTCGAGCTCGATCTCGGGCCGGAATCTCCCGGGCGCAACGCGGCGGGAGGTCGGGGCGATGATGACGGTCGGGGGGTTACGAAGCTCGCCAGTCTGGAGCAGCACGACCTCGCGTGCAACTGTCCGCTTGTCGCTGCCGCGAGGCGACTTAAGTCGATAGACGGCCCCACGAGCCGAGCGAACACGCCGGCGGCTGGCGGTGCCTCGTCGTGAACGCTCGCCCGCACGCTCCTGCGCGCCGTCGGCCTTCTCTGCGAGGCCCACGGCCTCCGAGGCGAGTGACGAGCCCTGGTCCCGCAAGTTGCCCGCTTCGGTGAGGGCGGTGCCCATGAGCGAACCGAGAGAGGCGACGAGCGAGAGTGGATCGAGGTCGCGGTCGGGGTCGAGCAGCCACTGGATCAGCAGGCCGTCGAACAGTGCGACCACGGCGCCGGCGGCTTCCGCCGCTTCCTCGCCCATACCTAGCTGCTCGGCGCCGTTGCCCGTTCCCTGGCCCACCGCCTCTCGCAGGCCCTCGTAGCAGTCGGCCAGCGCCGACCGCACGGCGGGAGAACGGTCAGCGCTGGCGAGCGCCTCCAGAAAGGCCAGCGCCAGAGGGCGGTTGCGAGCCAGCGAGGCGATGAACGTCCCGAGCGAGCTCCCCATGCGTTCGCCGAGCGTCTTGCCGTCGCCGGAGGCCAATCCGGTCGCCTTCACCGATGCGGTCCAGCGCTCGCTGGCGACGACGAGCGCTTGGTCGATCAACGCGTCCTTCGAGCCGAAGTAGTAGACAATCGAGGCTAGGTTGGCTTCCGCGGCGGCGGCGATCTCGCGCGCGGTGGCTCCCCCCCGGCCTCTCTCCTGGATGGTGGCGATGGCCGCCTCGAGCAACCGGGTCCGCGCTCCCTCGCCTCGGCCGCTAGTCTCGGTACCGCCGTACGCGTTCATACGTGTGTACGCGTTACCGTCCACCGTCGAAGGCGAACGGCCCTCGGCGTGGCGTGGGCGCCTTGGCCAGTCTAAACTCCCGGGTCCTTAAAGCCGCGAACTTGCAGTAGTGGTTCATACGTATGTGCGTATCATAGGGCCAGTGTGTCCGATGAATCATCAGCGCCCACGCCTTCCGACTCCGATTCGGAGCGATCGAGGCGCGCTCGGTTTGAGGTCATCGGAGGCGGAAACAGCGAGGTTCGCCGAACGGGCGGGCGATTGTCGCCGGAGCATGTTGTGCTGAGCGGCGTAGCGGTGCGAGTGCGCGGAACATTGCGCGTGGCCGGCGAAACTCGCGCTCGCGCCCGCCGGGTGTGTGCAGGCCTGCGCCCAGTCCGCGCAGGCCTGCACGCAACTTCGTGTGGCGTGGCGCGTTTCGGGGCATAGGGACTGCCGGGGACGACTCTACAAGGGAGAGGTGCTAGATGGCGGACTCACCGACCGACAAGGTCAAGGAAAAGGTTGTCGACGCGGCGACAAGTGACGATGAGGGTCTCATCGCTCCCCTCAAGAAGGTCGCGGTCACCGCAGCGGTCGCCGCGCTGACACCGGTCGTCAAGAACGCCGCCGAGGGCGCGGCCAACAAGCTGCCCGAGATGCTCGAGAACGCCGGCGGCCCCGAGGGCCTCGCGAACCTCGCCAAGGACAAGCTCGGCGAGGCCGGCGGCATGGGTGGCGTCGCCAAGCTCGTCACCGACCAGATCGGCGGCGGCGGAGGCGGGGGCATCGTGAGCTCGGCGCTCGGAGCGGTCACGGGCGGCGCCCTCGGCGGCGGCGATGACGACTCCGAGGCGAGCAAGCCGCCGGACGGCGCGGGGAGCGGGCGACGCATGCCGATCCAGCAGGCGGTCGACGTCGCGGCACCCCTGTCGGTCGTCTACAACCAGTTCACCCAGTTCGAGGAGTGGACGAAGTTCATGCACCGCGCCGAGTCGGCCTCCCAGGAGGACGAGGGGCACGTGAACTTCAAGACGAAGATGTGGGCGGTCAGCCGTCAGTGGGAGAGCGAGATCACCGACCAGCGCCCCGACGAGCGGATCGCCTGGAAGACGACAAGCGGCCCCAACCTCGCGGGCGTCGCGACCTTCCACGAGCTCGCCCCTCGGCTCACCCGCGTCGAGGTGAACGTCGACTTCGCCCCGCAGGGCTTCTTCGAGAAGATCGGCCGCGGGTGGCGCTTCGCAAAGCGCGCGATCCGCGGAGACCTCCATCGCTTCAAGGCGTACGTGGAGATGCAGGAGGAGGAGACCGGCGAGTGGCGCGGCTACATCCGCGACGGCGAGCCGATCGAGGAGCAGGACTACTATGGCGAGGAGGCCGCGGCGGGCGCTGAGGGCAAGCTCGTCGACGAGGACGGAAACCCAGTCTCGCTCGACGAGGATGGATCGCTCGTCGATGAGGAGGGAGAGACCGTCGCGCTCGACGAGGAAGGAAACCCCGTAGCGTTCGACGAGGCGGGTCACCGCGTCGCGTTCGACGAGGAGGGGAACCTCGTCGCCGCCGCCGCCGAGGAGGAGCCGGCCGCAGAGGAGGACGTCGAGGAAGAGCCGGTCGCCGAGGAGGAGCCCGAGGAGGACGAGGAGCTCGAGGATGAGTCCGGCCCCGTCGCCGAGGAGGAGCTCGAGGACGAGGATGCCGAGGAGGAGCTCGAGGACGAAGCGGTCGCCTCCGGCGACGGCGGGGGGGCCCGTTCCTCGGGTCGACGCGCGCGCTCCTCGGGTCGACGCGCGCGCTCCTCGAGCCGCGACGGTGCGAGCGCCACGACCAAGAGCCGCTCGCGCGGCGGCTCGTCGAGCAGCAAGGGCGGCAAGTCGGGTGGGCGCTCGCGCTCGTCGGGCGGCTCCCGGTCCTCGAGTGGCAAGGGGGCGTCCGGCAAGAGCTCCGGCCGCAGCCGTGCGCGCGCCGCCAGCGGCTCGAAGCGCGGGTCGTGACGGCGCTCATCGCTCGATGACACGCAGGCATCAGGGCAAGGCGGGGGGCGCAGCCGCTCGCAGGCCGACACACAGGGAGGAGACACCAGCATGACCAGCACCTCGATGCAGCGCCGCGGCGGCGGCTCGAGCTATGTCCAGCGCTCGAGCTCGAGCGGTCTCTACGACGTCCTGGACCTAATCCTCGACAAGGGGCTCGTGATCGACATCTTCGTGCGCGTCTCGCTGATCGGGATCGAGATCCTGACCATCGACGCCCGCATCGTGATCGCGAGCGTCGACACCTACCTCCGCTTCGCCGAGGCGGTGAACCGACTCGACCTGGAAGCCAAGGACGACTCGAAGGGGCTTCCCGAGCTGATGTCGGACATGACCCAGGGCGGCGCCTCGAGCAAGACCAAGGGCGCGCTCGAGGGGGCGAAGGACGCGATCTTCGGGAGCGACGAGGAGGAGGGGGGTCAGCGTGGGGGTCAGCGTGGGGGTCAGCGCGGAGAGCAGCGCGAGCGCCAGCCCGCACAGCGCCGGCGCTCGTCCTCGCAGGGCCAGGCCAAGCGGCGGGCTTCGAGCCGCGGAGGCGGCTCCCGCTCGAGCGGCGACTCGTAGTCGCTCCCCCGGGCCATGAGCACCTCCGAGGCGCCCAACCTCAAGTACGTCTACGGCGTCGTGCGCGCGCGCGGCGCGGCGAGCGTGCGCAGCGAAGGCGTTGCGGGCGGGCCGGTGACTCTGGTGGCCGAGAACGGGCTCGCCGCGCTCACGAGCGACGTGCCCGGCTCGGAGCTCCGCAGCGGCCGCGAGGAGCTGACCACGCACGCGCGGATCCTCGAGCAGGCGCTCGAGGGCGGCGTCGTCCTCCCCATGCGGTTCGGGATCGTCATGGAGGGCGAGGACTCGGTTCGACGCGACCTGCTCGAGCGCCACCACGACGAGCTCCTCGCCCAGATCGACGAGCTCGACGGCAAGGTGGAGCTGAACGTGAAGGGGATCTACGAGGAGGACGTGCTCATGCGCGAGGTCGTCGAGTCGGACCCGGCGATCGCTCGCCTCCGCGAGTCGCTCCAGGGGCAGCCCGAGGACGCGACCTACTACGAGCGCATCCGGCTCGGCGAAATGGTCTCCGAGGCCGTCGACGCGCGGCGCAACGAGGACTCGGAGGCCATCCTGGCTCGGCTCAGCCCGTTTGCGCGCGCCGTTGAGCCGGGCGAGCCCGTCCACGAGCGGATGGCGGTCAATGCCTCGTTCCTCGTCGACGGAGGCAAGCTCGAGGCCTTCGACGAGGCGGTCGACCAGCTCGGCGCCGAGCAGGTCGGGCGCATCCGCTTCAAGTACACGGGTCCCCTACCCCCCCACTCGTTCGTCGACCTCGCCTCGGTCGAGGAGTAGGCATGGGCTTCTTCTCGGGCCTCGTCACCCTCCCCCTCGCCCCGGTGCGGGGAGCCGCCTGGGTCACCCAGCAGGTGGCCGACGAGGCCGACCGCCAGCTCTACGACGAGGACCAGATCCGGCGCGAGATGCTCCAGCTCGAGATCGACTACGACGAGGGAAAGATCGGTGACGAGGAACGCGCCCACATGGAGGACGCGCTGTTCGAGCGCCTCGAGGTCGCGCGCGAGCGGGAGCGCGAGGAGCGTCTCGAGGCCGAGTTGGTCGACGAACCGCCGCTCGAGGGCGAAGTCGTCGAGGAAGGACCCCACGACATCGAGGAGCGCTGGTGAGAGGTGGCTAAGAAGGACCAGGATCGCGAGTACGAGGACGAGCAGCACGACGAGCAGGAGGAGCGGCCCCGAGGGCGCTCGAACAACAGCCTCACCGGGCGCCAGGCCGTGCGCGAGGCGCGCGAGCAGCTCTTCGAGCTGATCGGCCGGCCGGTGGAGCAGGTGCTCGCCATGGAGCGGAGCGACGACGGCGAGTGGCAGGTGCTCGTCCAGGTCGTCGAGCTCGAGCGCATTCCCAACTCGACCGACGTACTCGGCGCCTACCGCGTCAACCTCGACGGCGACGGCGAGGTCGTGGGCTACCGCCGGGTCCGCCGCTACGTCCGCTCCCAGGCCGACGAGGACTGAACCGTGGCCGAGGCGCCCGACTACCGCCTCCAGAACCGCCGTCACCTCGAGCAGCGCGGCCGGTACGCGCCCGAGCCGCGCCAGAGCAGCGGCCCCTCGAACCTCGCCGACATCCTCGAGCGGGTGCTCGACAAGGGGATCGTCATCGCGGGCGACATCCAGATCAACCTGCTCGACATCGAGCTGCTGACGATCAAGATACGGCTGCTCGTCGCCTCGGTCGACCGGGCCAAGGAGATGGGGATCAACTGGTGGGAGTCGGACCCGACCCTGTCGCGCGGGGCCGAGGAGCTCGAGCAGGAGAACCAGCAGCTGCGCGAGCGGCTCGAGCGCCTCGAGCAGGCGATGGGGCTGGAGGCGGGCGAGTCGGGCGGGCGCGAGCTGCCGGCCGGGCAGGGCGACGCCTCGGCGGGCGCGAGCAGGGGCCGCCAGGCGGTGCCGGGCCCCGAGCGGCCCGAGGAGCCCGCGGGCGGTAGCAGCGAGCCTGGGAGGCCCGGTGCGCGAGGGTGACGCGGCGTTCGAGGCGCTGCGAGCGGCGATCGACGAGCTCGCCGCTCTCGACGCGCGCGGCCTGCTCGATGAGGCCCGCGCCGAGGCGCGCACCAAGGTGCGCTCGATCCTCGCCGAGGCGATCGCGCAGGCGCTCCTCGACCACTCGAGCGAGGCGCTCGCGGAGGAACGCGGCCGGGCCTCGGATGGCGGAGCGGACGCCGGCCGGGGCGCCTCCGCCGGTCGGGCGGCGCGGTCGGCGGGCGCGGAGGCAACGCCGGGCGCCGATGCAACGCCGGGCGCCGAGCCGCGGGGCTCGAGGGCCGAGGGCGCATTCGCGGCGGAGTCGGGGATCGCGCGCGCCCCGTCCGCCCCCACGCCCCGACGCGAGCGCGCGGAGACCGACTCCCCGCCGACTGCGCCGCCGGCCGCCCCCGAAGCTGCGCCGGCCCCCGCACCCGAGTCGCCGGCCTCTCCAGCCTCCGAGCCGGAGGCCTCGGCCGAGCCGGAGACCGGCGTCGGCTGGTACGTCTACTGCGTGCTCGACCCCCGCTCGCTCGAGCCACCGCCGGACATCGAGGGCGTCGACGGCGGCCGGGCCGTCTCGGTGATTGGCGAGGGCGACATCGCCGCGCTGGCCAGCGAGGTCCCGCTCGCCGAGTTCGGGGAGGGCCGCCTGCGCGAGAACCTCAACGACGTGGCCTGGCTCGAGGCCACGGCATTGGCGCACGAGCGCGTGCTCGAGTCCGCGCTCGCCCGGACCACGGTCATCCCCATGCGCCTGTGCACGATCTACGCGAGCGAGGAGTCGGTGCGCGAGATGCTCGCGCGCGAGCGCCCGGTGTTCGGCGACGCCCTG
>DATHAN010000267.1:0-2516 GCA_035296645.1 Thermoleophilaceae bacterium | reverse complement strand
GTCCCAGTCGATGCCGGCGTCGAAGGCGAGCACGTTCGCGCCGTTGCAGGTGACGCGGTCGTTCTCGAGCTTGATCAGGTGCACGTCCTGGGCGTGATCGGCGAGGAACACCTCGCCCGTGCCCTCCATCTTCATGAGCTGGGTCCCCTCGCCGGTCATCGCCTTCTTGACGAAGCGCCCCAGCCCGCCCGAGCCGGCGTGCTCGAACCGCACGTCGCCCTGATAGGCCACCATCGACCCGAGCTTGGCCTGGATCGTCACGGACTCGAGCCGCACCTTGAGCAGCTTCGAGTTCTGAAGGGTGAACGCCTCCTGGCTCGCGGTCTCCTGAAACTCGCCGAGCGTGCTCTGCATCTGTTCCTCCTGTGGGTTCAGCCGTCCGCGTCACTCTTTCGCGTCCGCCCGCGCGCGTCAAGCGAATGTGTGTCCATGGGCTTCCACAGGCCCACCCCTGGCCAGGGCGAGGCCGCGACCGCCGCGGCCTCCGACGACCTACTTACGGCGCTCGACCTCGAGAGCCGTCTTGACGCGGTCTCCCGGCAGCGGCGTCTGGAACGCTTCGCCGCGAGCGCCGCGATAGGCACCCGTCCCGCCCGTGATCGGGCGGCGCACGCCCTCCTTCACGGGCGCGACCCGGCCCGGCGGCGCCACGTACATGCCACCCACGGTGAGCGTCCCGTTCGGGAGGGCGAAATGGACCTGGCCCAGGCGAAAGTCACGCCGCTCGCCTCGCTCGACCCGCTGGTCGACGAGCGTGACCGTGCCGTCGAGGCGCCCCCTCAGGTCGCCTGATCCCTCCTCGGCGACCGGCATCGAGAACGAGCGCGGGTCACCCCTGCGCGGCCCGGACGGCGCGGTGACGGTCGCCGGGCCGCTCTGCACGAGGGTCAGGCGGTCGGTCTTCGGCCCGCCGCCCTCGCCGCAGCCCGCGGCAGCGAGGAAGGTGCAGACCACGGCGGTGGAGAGCACGGGGCGCCTCACGAAGCAGGCGAGCATCCCTGTGCGCCGCCCGGCGACGTCGGCGCGCGACCGGAAGTCCGCGCCCGGACGGCGCGAGGGCGCTCGCTCAGCCGAGCACCTGCTCGACCGAGGTCGCGCGCTGGCCCTCCGAGGCGACGAGCAGCTTGAAGTCGTGGGGGTTCGAGGCTGCGGCGCGCGCCTCGTCCATCGCCACTTTCCCGCCTGCACGTGCTTGAGCAGCGCCCGGTCGAAGGTCTGCACGCCGTAGTACTCGCCCTCGGAGATGACCTCGGTGAGGCGGCCGGTCTCGGCGGGGTTCTCGATCATGTCGCGCGCGCGGCCGGTCGCGCGCAGGACCTCGCAGATGGCCACGCGGCCGCGGCCGTCGGCGGTGCGCACGAGGCATCGCGAGATCACGCCCTTGAGCGTGCCGGAGAGCATCGAGCGCGCCTGGTTGTGCATGTGCGGCGGGAAGAAGTCGATGATCCGGTTGATCGTCTCGGGCGCGTCGAGCGTGTGCAGCGTCGAGAGCACGAGGTGGCCGGTCTCGGCGGCCGACAGCGCGGTCGCCACGGTCTCCTCGTCGCGCGTCTCGCCGACCAGGATCACGTCGGGGTCCTGGCGCAGCACCCGGCGGAGCGCCCGCTTGAACGAGCCCGTGTCCTCACCGACCTCGCGCTGGTTGATGATCGAGCGCTTGTCCCGGTGGAGGAACTCGATCGGGTCCTCGATCGTGACGACGTGCTTGGGCTGCGAGGCGTTGATGCGGTCGATCATCGCCGCGAGCGTCGTCGACTTGCCCGAGCCGGTCGTCCCGGTGACGAGGAAGATTCCGCGCTCCTCGTCGGCGAGCTCGCCGATCACCGGCGGCAATCCGAGCTCCTCGACGGTCTTGATCTCGTGCGGGATGGCGCGGATGACGAGCGACACCGAGCCGCGCTCGTGGAAGGCGTTGACGCGGACGCGTGCGAGCCCGGACACCGCGAAGGCCAGGTCGACCTCGTTCTCCTGCTCGAACTCGCGCCGCGGGGCGTCGGTCTTGAGGGGGGTCTCGACGACCCCGCGCGTGACCTCGGGCGTCAGTGGCTCGGCGCCTGGAAGCGGCACACGTCGCCCGTTGACGCGCGTCATCGGCGGTGAGGGGACCTTGAGGTGGAGGTCGGAGCCGCCTGACTCGATCAGATGGCGGAGTCGAGATCGAACGCGCGGCCGCTATCGGCGCGCCGCGGCGCGAGCTTGAGTGGGGTGGCCGCCCTTTCGGCGGCTCGGCCCAAGCGGGGCCTCCCTCAGGTAGCCAAGCTCCCCGGCAAACCCCGGTCGCGCGGGCCGCCCCGCCGGGGGGCGGCTGCTCGAGCGGCTACGCCACCTCGCGCAGCTTCTGCGCCTCGGCGAGCGACTGGAGCTTCTTCAAGCTCTGGTTCTCGATCTGGCGGATGCGCTCGCGCGTGACGTTGAACGTGCGCCCGACCTCGTCGAGCGTGCGCGGGTGCTCGCCACCGAGGCCGTAACGCAGCTCGAGAACTCGCCGCTCGCGATAGGAGAGGTTCTCGAGCGCC
>DATHAN010000266.1:0-8778 GCA_035296645.1 Thermoleophilaceae bacterium | reverse complement strand
CCGCCGCGCGTCCGGCATGCTGCTCGGGATGGCGGCGGCCTTCGCGCTGCTCGCCCAGGCGATGATCGCCGTCGCGTTCGGGCGCAACTGGCACGCGACCTGGTGGGAGTGGCACCTGCTGATGCTGATCGCCTTCGCGCTCGTCGCGTGGACCGCCCAGCGCCAGTGGCACGAGGAGTGCTTCGGCGACCTCTACCTCGACGAGACGACCGCCGGCTCGCGCGAGATCAGCGTGCTGTTCGCCGACCTCGAGGGCTTCACGAGCTTCTCGGAGCGCCACGACGCGCGTGAGGTCTCGGAGATGCTGAACGCGTACTTCGAGGTGGCGATCCCGCCCGTGGTCGAGCATCACGGCGGCGACGTCGACCGCCTCATCGGCGACGCGCTCATGGCCACCTTCAACCGTCGCGGCGACCAGCCCGACCACGCCGAGCGCGCCGCGCGCGCGGCGCTCGTCATCCAGGAGGCGACGGCCGCGGTCGCCGCCGAGCACCCCGAGTGGCCGCGCTTCCGCGTGGGCGTCAACACCGGTGAGGCGCTCGTCGGCTTGCTCGGCACGGGCGGCGGGCGGACCCACACGGCGGTCGGCGACACGGTCAACCTGGCCGCGCGGATCGAGGGCAAGGCTCCGGTCGGCGAGGTGGCGCTCGGGCCGGGGACGGTCGAGCGGCTGTCCGGCGCCCACACGGAGCCGCTCGGCGAGCTCGCGGTCAAGGGAAAGGAGGAGCCGGTCGCGGTGCACCGGCTGCTCTCGGTGGACGGCGGGCGGGCGTGAGCGGCGAGACGCGGTACGCCGACAGCGACGGCGTCAGCATCGCCTACCAGGTCCGTGAGGGCGCGGGGCCCGACCTGCTGTTCGTCCCGGGCTTCGTCTCTCACCTCGAGCTTCAACGCGGCGAGCCCGTGGCCGAGCGGCTCTTCGGCCCGCTAAGCGCGTTCTCGCGCCTGATCACCTTCGACAAGCGCGAGCAGGGGCTCTCCGACCGGCTCGGGCGCCCGCCCACGCTCGAGGAGTCGATGCGCAACGTGCTCGCGGTGCTCGACGCGGCCGGGAGCGAGCGCGCCGCCCTAGTCGGCGTGTCCGAGGGCGGCCCGATGTCGGCGCTGTTCGCGGCCACGCATCCCGACCGCACACGGGCGCTTATCCTGTACGGGACCTACGCCCGCCTCGTGCGCGCCCCCGACTACCCGTTCGGCCTTCCCGACGCGGTGCTCGATCGCTGGGGCGAGCTGCTGCGCGAGAAGTGGGGCGGCCCGGCGGGACTCGAGCTGTGGGCGCCGAGCTCGGTGGACGACCCACCGGTCGGCGACTGGTGGGCGCGGCTCCTGCGTCGGGGCACGAGCCCCGGCGGCGCCGTCCAGCTCATGGACCTCTACCGGGAGATCGACGCGCGCAGCGTGCTGCCGGCGATCCGCGTTCCCACCCTCGTCCTCCATCGCGCCGAGGACCAGATGATCCCCCCCGCCCACGGTCGGTACCTGGCCGACCACATCCCGGGAGCGCGCTATGTCGAGCTCCCCGGGCGAGACCACCTGCCGATGGTCGGCGACGTACGCGCGCTCGTGGATGAGATCGAGGACTTCCTGCTCGGCACGCGCGGCGCGCACGGCGCGGAGCGGGTGCTGAAGACGATCCTCTTCACCGACATCGTGGGCTCGACGGATCGCGCCGCCTCGCTCGGGGATCGCCGCTGGGGCGATCTGGTCGCGTCGCACGACGCGATCGTCCGCCAGTCCCTGCGGACATTCGAGGGTCACGAGGTCAAGACGCTCGGGGACGGCTTCCTCGCCACCTTCGACGGGCCGGCGCGCGCGATCCGGTGCGCGTGCGAGGCCCGCGACCGCACCCGAGAGCTGGGGCTCGAGATTCGCGCGGGCATCCACACCGGCGAGGTCGAGGTCGTGGGCGACGACGTGGCCGGCATGGCGGTGAACATCGGCGCGCG
The DNA here is from genome assembly GCA_035296645.1 of Thermoleophilaceae bacterium. GTDB lineage: Bacteria > Actinomycetota > Thermoleophilia > Solirubrobacterales > Thermoleophilaceae > JACCUC01. The sequence goes on along the minus strand of DATHAN010000266.1, from coordinate 6,832 downwards.
CGTGGCGGCGCTCGCCGGCGCCGGCGAGGTCCTGGTCTCGAGCACCGTCGGCGAACTCGTCGTCGGCTCCGGGATCGACTTCGAGGAGCGCGGTGCGCATGCGCTCAAGGGCGTACCGGGCGAGTGGCGCCTGTTCGCGGTAGCCGACGGCTCGGCCCGCGGCGCGACCGCGGAGACGACGCCGTCCGAGGCCGCCCCTACCGCGTGATCGGGCCGATCGCGGCTCTATTCTCGACGGGGTGAGCACCGCCGTCCCCGCGCCCGCCGAGGCCTCCGCCGATGCCCTGCTCGAGGGCCTCAACGAGCCCCAGCGCGAGGCGGTCCTCCACCGGGAAGGGCCGCTCCTCATCCTCGCCGGAGCGGGGTCGGGCAAGACCGCCGTCCTCACCCGGCGCATCGCCCACCTGGTGCGATCGAGGAACGCGCAGCCCAGCGAGATCCTGGCGATCACGTTCACCAACAAGGCCGCCGCCGAGATGCGGGGGCGGGTCGAGCAGCTCGTCGGCCGCCGCGCCCGCGCGATGTGGGTCATGACCTTCCACTCCGCGTGCGCGCGCATGCTGCGCTCCGACGCCGACAAGCTCGGCTACACGCGCTCGTTCACGATCTACGACGAGGCCGACTCGGTCCGGCTCGTCAAGGCGTGCATCGAGGAACTCGATGTCGACCCCAAGCGGTTCGCCCCGCGGGCGATCAAGCGGCAGATCTCCGACGCCAAGAACCGGCTCGACGACGCGGCCGCCTACCGCGAGCGGGTGTCGTCCTTCTTCGAGCAGACCGCCGCCGACGTCTACCAGCTGTACGAGCAGCGGGCGCACGCGATGAACGCGATGGACTTCGACGACCTCCTGGTGCGGACAGTCAACCTGCTCGAGCTCTTCCCCGAGGTCTACGAGCGCTACCAGCGCGCCTTTCGCCACGTGCTCGTCGACGAGTACCAGGACACGAACCGCGCGCAGTACCGCTGGCTCCAGCTCCTGTGCCAGGAGCACCGCAACCTGTGCGTGGTCGGCGACGACGATCAGTCGATCTACGCCTTCCGTGGAGCCGACGTGCGCAACATCCTCGACTTCGAGGGCGACTTCCGGGATGCGCACGTGGTCAAGCTCGAGCAGAACTACCGCTCGACCCAGACCATCCTCTCGGCCGCCAACGCCATCGTGGCCAACAACCGGGCGCGCAAGTCGAAGGCGCTATGGACCGACCTCGGCGAGGGCGACCCCGTGCACGTGCGCGAGTGCGAGGACGAGCACGCGGAGGCGCGCTACGTGGCCGGCGAGGTCGAGCGCCTCGTCGACGAGGGCACCTCGCGCGACGAGATCGCGGTCTTCTACCGGACGAACGCCCAGAGCCGCGTGCTCGAGGACACGCTCGTGCGCTACGGCGTGGGCTATCAGGTGATCGGCGGGACGAAGTTTTACGAGCGCGCCGAGGTCAAGGACGCGCTCGCCTACCTCACGCTGCTCGTCAACCCGCAGGACACGGTCTGCTTCGGGCGCGTGGTCAACTCGCCCCGGCGGGGGATCGGCGACACGACTCAGGGGCGGATCGTCTCGCACGCCAACACGGTCGGCGAGCCGGTATGGGACGTCGCGCGGCAGCCCGAGGAGGTGCCCGGCCTCGGCGCCGCGGCGATCAAGGCGGTCGGGCGCTTCATGTCGACGATGGAGCGCCTGCGCGAGCGCGCCGAGGCCGGTGCGTCGGTCGGCGACCTGCTCGACGAGACCCTGCGCGAGACCGGGTACCGCGACGCGCTCGAGGCCGAGCGGACGATCGAGGCGCAGGGGCGGCTCGAGAACCTCGAGGAGCTCGTCGGCGTGGGGCGCGAGTACGACGCGGCGGCCGAGGAGCCGTCGGTCGAGGAGTTCCTCCAGCAGGTCGCGCTCTTCTCCGACCAGGACGCGCTGCGCGACGAGGAGGGAACGCTCACGCTCATGACCCTCCACAACGCCAAGGGGCTCGAGTTCCCGATCGTGTTCATGATCGGCCTCGAGGACGGGGTCTTCCCCCACATGCGGGCGATCGAGGCGGGCGACGTCGAGGAGGAGCGGCGCCTCTGCTACGTCGGCGTCACGCGTGCGCAGCGCGAGCTCTATCTCACCTACGCGCGGACGCGGGCGCTGTTCGGCGGGCGCGAGTGGAACCTCCCGAGCCGCTTCCTCGCCGAGGTCCCGGTCGAGCTGACCGACGGGGTGGAGGCGCTGGCGGGCGCGGGCGGCGGTCGAGAGCGGAGCACGGCTTGGGCCGCGCCGGGCGCGAGCGCCGTCCCCGGGCGTGGGACCGCCGGTACGGGCGCAGCTCGTCCGGCGCCCGCCTCCGAGGCGTCGTTCTCGCTCGGCGACGACGTCGTGCACGCGAGCTTCGGCGACGGCGTCGTGACCGGCGTGGACCCGCGCTCCGGGGTCGTCGTCGTGCGCTTCGCCGGCGACGGCTCGGAGCGCAAGCTGATGGCCGACTATGCGCCGCTCAAGCGCCGGTGAGCGGCGGAGGCGGCGAGACGGGCGGGGTGGCGCCGGCGCCGGCGGGCGGGGCGCTCGTGATCGACGGACGCGCGGTCGCGGCGCGCGTGCGCGAGCGCGTGCGCGGGGAGGTCGACCGGCTGGGGGCCGAGCGCGGCGTCCGGCCGGGGCTCGCCACCGTGCTGGTGGGCGACGACCCGGCGTCCGAGCTCTACGTCCGGCGCAAGCGCGAAGCGTGCGCCGAGGCGGGGATTCGCTCCGTTCACCGTCCCGTGCCCGCGGACACCTCGGCGCACGACCTCGCCTCCACGCTCGCGGACCTGAACGCCGACCCGTCGGTCCACGGCATCCTGCTCCAGCTCCCGCTCCCTGCCGGCCTGGGCGGCGCGGGGATGACGCGTCGGATCGCGCCCGAGAAGGACGTCGACGGGCTCCACCCCGTCAACGCGGGACTCCTGGCTCAGGGCGCGCCCGATGCGGTCGCCCCGTGCACCCCCGCGGGGGTGATCGAGCTGCTGCGCGCCGCGGGCGTCGAGCTCGCCGGGGCCCGGGCCGCGGTGATCGGTCGCTCCACGCTCGTCGGTCGCCCGATGGCGAGCCTGCTGCTCGCCGAGGACGCCACGGTCACCCACTGCCACTCGCGCACGCGCGACCTCGACGCCGTATGCCGCGAGGCCGAGGTGATCGTCGCGGCCGCGGGCGTTCCGCGCCTGGTGACCGCCGGCATGGTCGCCGCGCGCGCCACGGTGATCGACGTCGGCACGAACCGCACCGAGGAGGGGCTCGTCGGCGACGTCGACTTCGAGGCGGTGCGCGAGGTGGCCGGCGCGATCACGCCCGTCCCCGGTGGCGTCGGGCCGATGACGATCGCCATGCTGCTCGAGAACACGGTGCGGGCGGCGCGGCGGTCGCTCGCGCGCGAGTAGGGCTGCCGTGAGCGGCGGACGGGCGCCGCGGCGGCGGTAGCCTCCGCGCCATGGACCTGCGGCGCGGACGTATCTGGGAGTGGCTCGCCGGCGCGTTCGGCGCCGCCCTCGCCGTCTCGGTGTTCCTCGAGTGGTACGGCTGCGCGGCGACTCGGGCGGCGGCGACCACCCCGGCGGGGGCGGGCTGCCGACCCGGCGCCGCGGTGTCGGTCTGGAGCGCGCTTGCCGTCGCCGACGTCGTGATGCTCGTCGCCGGGCTCGGGGGGCTGCTCACGCTCGTCGTCACGCTCGTTCAGCGTACGCCCGCGGTCCCGATCGCGCTCACCTCGGTCGTCGCCGTGGTCGCGCTCGTCGCGGCGGTGCTCGCCGTCCTGCGACTCGTCGACCCACCGGCCGGGCCGGCGGTCACAGGTCAGATCCCCGCTCGCCTGCTCGGCGCCTGGCTCGGGGTGGGCGCCTCGCTGGGGCTCGTCGCGTCGACGCTCGCGGCGATCCGCGACGAGCGCGTGCCGGCCGCCGCGCGGGGCGTCGACGGACCCCACCGAGTGCCGCGCCTCCTGACGCTGTCGCGCCCCGGGTCCCCGGGGCAGTCGTCGAGTGATCCGCGCGGGACCGGGGGCACGGCATGACCGACGCCGGCGTGCAGGGCGACGACCGCGCCGCCGGCCGCGACGACGCCGCGGGACGCCCGCGCTTTGACGCCTTCCGGCTCCGGCTCGGCCACGCGGTCGCGTTCGTGGCCGCGCTCGCGCTCATGTTCATCATGGCCGGCGACTGGTACACGACCGACGACGGCGTGCGCGCTCGCCAGATCGAGCGCAGCGCCGGCCAGGGGCTTCCCGGGTGGGGGATGATCGACCGCGGGGCGGTCGACGACGCGCGGCTCGAGGCCGAGAAGGCCGAGCGCAACGCGTGGCACGTCGCCTCGTTCCTCGACGCGCTGGTGCTGCTGAGCCTACTCGCCACCGTCGCGCTCGCCGTCGCCGCCGCGGCGCTCCAGGCCGCGGGGCGGACGTTCGACCCGAGGCGATCCCCCAGCGCGCTCGCAGGGGGAGCCGCCGTCGTCGCGTTCCTGTTCGTGGCCCTGCAGGCGGTCGTCCGCCTCGACCCGAGCTCGGACGACGTGTTCCAGGTCGGGTTGCCGCTCGGCGTCATGGCGCTCGGGGCAGTCGCGCTCGGCTCCGCCATGGCCGTCCGCGATGCCCTCGAGGAGGGCGAGCACGCCGGCTCGCCCCCTCGCCGCGGTTCGCCTGCCGCGACCCCCGGCGCGCCGGAGGCGCCGCCCGGCGCGACCTACAATCGCGCCTCGTGATCGACCGGGCGCAGGTCCTCCACGTCGCCCGCCTCGCGCGCCTCGAGCTCGACGACGCCGAGGTCGAGCGGATGGCCGGCGAGCTGTCGGGCATCCTCGAGCACATCGAGCGCATCGCCGAGATCGACCTCGACGAGGTCGAGCCGACCTCCCACGTCGTCGCCGTCGAGAACACGCTGCGCGCCGACGAGCCGCGCCCCAGCCTCCCGCGCGAGCGCGCGCTCGCGAGCGCGCCCGACGCCGGCGAGCTCGGCTTTCGGGTGCCGAGCCCGGGCGCGGGGTGAGCGATGTGCTCGAGCTGAGCGCGGCGCGCGCCGCCGAGCTCGTGCGCGCGCGCGAGCTGTCGCCCGGCGAGCTCGTCTCGACCTACCGCGAGCGCGCCGAGCGGGACGACCTCGGCGCCTTCCTGTGGCTTCCGGACGAGCCGCCCGCGGGGGACGACGGGGCGGCGACGCCCAGCGACGCCCCGCTCGGCGGCGTGCCCGTCGCGGTCAAGGACATCTTCTGCGTCGAGGGGACGCCGACCACCGCCGCCTCGCGCATCCTCGCCGGCTACCTGCCGCCGTACACCGCGACCGCGGTCGAGCGCCTCGCGTCGGCGGGCGCGCCGATGCTCGGGAAGACCAACATGGACGAGTTCGCCATGGGCTCGTCGAACGAGAACTCGGCGTACGGGTCGGTGCGCAACCCGTGGGATCGCGAGCGGGTCCCCGGGGGGTCGAGCGGCGGCTCGGCGGCCGCGGTCGCCGCCGGGCTCGCGCCGTGGTCGATCGGCACGGACACCGGCGGCTCGATCCGCCAGCCCGCCGCGCTGTGCGGGCTCGTCGGGCTCAAGCCCACCTACGGCGCCGTGTCCCGCTACGGGATGATCGCGTTCGCCTCCTCGTTCGACCAGTGCGGGCCCATCGCCCGCGACGTGACCGACGCGGCGCTCCTCTTCGGCGCGCTCGTGGCCGGCGGCCGCGATCCGTGCGACGCGACATCGATCGACCTCCCCGAGGCGGTCGAGCTCCCCACGGCGGAGCGCCTCGATGGGATGCGCGTGGGCGTCGTGCCCGAGCTGTCCGAGGCCGCGGCGATCGAGCCGGGCGTGAAGGACGTCTTCGGGGCGGCGCTCGGGCGGATCGAGGAGCTCGGAGGGGCGGTCGAGGAGGTCTCGCTGCCGCACTCCGAGCACGGCCTCTCCGCCTACTACGTGCTCGCGCCGGCCGAGGCGAGCGCCAACCTGGCCCGCTACGACGGGGTGCGCTTCGGGCTGCGCGCCGAGGAGGGCGACCTCCTGTCGCTGTACGAGCGCACGCGCGCCGAGGGCTTCGGCCCCGAGGTCAAGCGCCGGATCATGCTCGGCACCTACGCGCTCTCGTCGGGCTACTACGAGGCCTACTACGGGCGGGCGCAGCGCGTCCGCACGAAGATCGCCGAGGACTTCGCCGCGGCCTTCGAGCGCGTCGACCTCGTGGTCACGCCGACGTCCCCGAGCGCCGCCTTCCGGCTCGGCGAGCGGACCGACGACCCGCTCGCCATGTACATGGCCGACTACTGCACAGTGCCGATGTCGCTCGCGGGCCTGCCGGCGATCTCGATCCCCGCCGGCCTGTCCGACGGCCTTCCCATCGGCTTTCAGATCACGGGCCCGGCGTTCTCGGAGAGCCGCATCCTCGCCGCCGCGTACGCGCTCGAGCGGGCGATCGACTTCGACCTCGCGCCGGCGCGCCGCGCACCGGGCTTCGCGCGCGCCGAGGTCGCCGCGCGATGACCACGATCACGGTCGCCGACCGCCACTACGAGCCGGTCATCGGGCTCGAGATCCATGTCCAGCTCAAGACGCGCACGAAGATGTTCTGCGGGTGCGCGCTGTCGTTCGGGGAGGAGGCGAACACCCGCACGTGCCCGGTGTGCCTCGGGCACCCCGGAACGCTCCCCGTCCCCAACGCCGAGGCGATCCACTTCGCGCTGATGATCGGGCTCGCGCTCGAGTGCCGGCTCGCCCCGCGCTCGATCTTCCACCGCAAGAACTACTTCTATCCCGACCTGCCGAAGGGCTACCAGATCTCCCAGTACGACATCCCGCTGTGGGGCCACGGGCGGCTCGGAGACGTGCGCATCCACCGCGTGCACCTCGAGGAGGACGCCGC
>DATHAN010000265.1:0-2902 GCA_035296645.1 Thermoleophilaceae bacterium | reverse complement strand
CCCGGCCACGCGCACGCCCTGCTTGCGCGGGTCGTCGTCGACGAAGCCGATCGCCTGAGTGCGGAGCTCGGGATTGCGGCGCAGCTCGAACGCCACCGACTGGCCTCCGCCGCCGGCGCCGACGATCAGCACCTCGCGCGCGTCGCGCGGGGCGAGGTTCCAGCGCGGGCGGCGCTCGCCGATGCCGCGCACGAGCAGGCGCGCGCCCGCCACGCCGGCCAGGGTGAGCAGGAAGTCGAGCGCCACCACGCCGCGCGGCGGGTCGACCCGCTCGGGCGAGAGCAGGAACACGGCGACGACCAGCAGCAGGCTCGCCACGATCACCGCACGCACCATCGACTCGAAGTCGCGCGCGTCGACGAAGCGCCACAGCTTGTGGTAGAGACCGAACAGGGCGAACACCGCGACCTTGCCGAGGACCACGAACGGGAGCGTGGCCGCGAGCAGCTCGGCGTAGCGCTCGGGGACGCCGGCGTCGAACCGCAGGACGAACGCGAGGTAGTACGCGACGCCGACGATCACCGCGTCCGTCGCCACCTGGACGAGCCGGCGAAAGTGGAGGGAGGACGAGAGCGAGGCCATCGGTCGGGCGATCAGTCTACGGCTGAAACCAGAAGCTCAAGGAAAAGGTTCGGATCGCGCCGCACTCGCTCCCCCGGACCCTCCGCCCGGCGCTCGAGCGTGACCTGAGCGGGGTCCGTGAGGCGGCGCATGCGGCCCTCGGCGATCAGTCGCTCGTCGACCGCGCCGAGGCGTCCTGCGAAGGTCGTGGTGACCGGGGTCCCGAGCGCGACGGCCTCGCGGTTCATGGTACCGCCGGCCGACACCACGGTATCGGCGAAGGCGACGAGGCTCTGCGCGTCGACGGCGTGCTCGGGCACGATCCAGCCCCCGCGCGCGACGAGCTCCGCGCGCTGCTCGGGGGTCCGCGGCAGCACGACGGTCTGCGTTCCCCGCAGGCGCTCGAGGACCTGGGCGAACAGCGGGCTCACGAAGCGGTGGTAGAGCGACACCTCGGGCGGGGTGCGGACCACCGCGAGCGGCGCGCCGGGGTCGATCTCCAGCTCCTCGAGCACGGCCCGCTCGGGCTCGAAGTCGGCGAGGTAGTACTCCTCCTTGAGCCCCGGGTAGCGACGCAGCTTGCGGTCGGTCGCCCCGTACCGACGCAGGCGCTCGGGCGGGATGGCCTCGGGCACGACGACCGTGCGCGCGAGGCGGCAGTTGATCGTGTGCTGGACGCGCGCCCACTCGTAGTCGAAGGCGGTCGTGCTCGGGACGCCGAGCAGCCGCGCGGCGACCGTGACGTCGTTCGAGCCGTGACCGAACGCGAGGTCGAAGCGCCGGTGGCGCGCCCAGCGCGCGAGCGCCACCGAGCGCTGCGCGAGCCCGACTGCCTTGTCGAGCCGGTCCTCGCCGCGGTGGCGCCCGATCGCCGTGTGCTCGATCCCGAAGCGCGCGCACAGCTCGAGCGTCTGCGCGAAGTCGCGCGCGGTGACGCGCACGTCGTGCCCGCGGGCCCGCAGGCGCTCGATCACCGGGCGCATCACGAGCACGTGCGGGCTGTTGGTCAGGTCGACCCAGACGCGCACGCGGCCACCACCTCGTCGATCTGATCCTCGGCCAGCGCGGGGCCCATCGGGAGGGCGAGGTTGGTGCGCGCGGCCTCGTCGGTCCCGGGCAGGTCGGGTGTGCGGCCGTCGGGGAGGAACGACGCCATCGCCGGCTGGCGGTGGACGGGCACGCGGTAGTAGGAGCGCGCCTCGACGCCACGGGCCCGCAGGTGGCCGGCGAGCGCGTCCGGGCGCTCGTGACGAGCGACGTACAGATGGTAGACGTGCTCGGCGCCGGGGCTCGGCTCGGGTAGCTCGAGATGCCTGCCGAGCCCGCGCTCGGCGTACGCTGCGGCCACCGCGCGCCGGCGCGCGTTCCATGCGTCGAGCTCGGGGAGGAGGACGCGCAGCGCCGCCGCCTGGAGCGCGTCGAGGCGCGAGTTGTAGCCCACCTCGAGGTAGCTCTCCTTGTCGCGCGATCCGTGCGAGCGCAGGAGCCGCGCGCGCTCGGCGACCCGGTCGTCGCTCGTGACGAGCGCGCCCCCGTCGCCCAGGCCGCCGAGGTTCTTCGACGGGAAGAACGAGAAGGCGGCCGCGTGGCCGAGGGTTCCGGCGCGCCGGCCGCCGAGCGCCGACCCGGCGGCCTGGGCGGCGTCCTCGAGGATCGGCAGGTCCAGCTCCCGAAGCGCGTCGACGGGCGCCGCGTTCCCGAACAGGTGGACGGGCACGATCGCGCGCGTGCGATCCGTGAGCGCGCGCTCGACGGTCTCGCGCGTCACGCAGAAGCTCGCCGGGTCGACGTCGCAGAACACCGGCCTCGCACCGATCGCCGCCACCGCCTCGGCCGTCGCGTAGAAGGTAAAGGAGGGAACGACGACCTCGTCGCCTGGACCGACGCCGAGCGTCCGCAGGCCGATGGCCAGGGCGTCGGTCCCGTTTCCGACGCCCACGCAGTGGCGCGCGCCGAGGTAGGCGGCGAGCTCTCGCTCGAACGCCTCGGCCTCCGGGCCGAGGATGTAGCGGCCCGACCGCGCGACCTCGGCAAGGCGCTCGGTGATCCGTGGGAGGTGCCCGGCGAGCGAAGAGGCGAACAGCGGCACCGGCACGGGCCGCTACCCTAGCCGCCTTCCGTGCTCCCTCTGCTCGCCTCGATCACGGACCCGATCGTCGATTTCGCGGTGGGCGTGGTCGGCGACCTCGGCCTCGTCGGGGTCTTCGTCCTGATGGTGCTCGAGAGCGCCTGCATCCCGATCCCCAGCGAGGCGACGATGCTGTTCGCCGGGTTCAACGTCGCCGAGGGTCACTACTCGCTGCTCGCCGCGACGATGGTGGCGTCGGTAGCCAACCTCGTG
>DATHAN010000264.1:0-9294 GCA_035296645.1 Thermoleophilaceae bacterium | reverse complement strand
CTCGGGCTCTACCTCGGCGAGCTCGTCCCACGTCAGCGGTGCGGACACCGGGGCACCCGGCTTCGGCCGCACGCTGTACGCCGAGGCGATCGTGCGGTCGCGCGCGTTCTGGTTGTAGTCGATGAAGATGCGCTCGCCGCGCTCCTCCTTCCACCACTTGGTCGTCACCTCGCCCGGCCGACGCCGCTCGAGCTCGCGCCCGAAGGCGATGGCAGCGCGGCGGACTTCGGTGAACGTCCACCGCGGCGCGATCCGAAGGTAGATGTGGACGCCGCGGCCGCCCGAGGTCTTCGGGAAGCCGGTGTAGCCGAGCTCGTCGAGCAGCACGCGTGCCTCGGCGGCGACGCGCACCGCGTCGGCGAAGTCGGTGCCCGCCTGCGGGTCGAGGTCGATGCGCAGCTCGTCGGGATGGTCGACGTCTTCACGGCGGACCGGCCACGGATGGAAGGTGATCGTGCCCATCTGCGCCGCCCAGCCGACGGTCGCCACCTCGGTGGGACAGACCTCGTCCGCGTGGCGACCCGACGGGAACTCGATGTGGGCCGTCTCTACGTAGTCCGGGGCTCCGCGGGGGATCCGCTTCTGAAAGAAGGCGTCGCCGCCGCCCTTCTCGCGCGTCGAGACGACGATGCCCGGATGCACGCCCTTCGGCCAGCGCTCGAGCGTCGTCGGCCGGCGCCCGAGGGCGCGCATGATGCCGTCATCGACGGCGAGGTAGTACTCGACGATGTCGAGCTTGGTGATCGCGCGCGAGCGCTCGGTGGGCGGGAAGATGACGCGATCGGGGCTAGTCACGCGCAGATCGCGCCCACCGGCGTGGATCGTCGTGGCCTCGGACGCGGGCATGCTCCGAAGTTCTACGGCACTGGACGGCCGGCGCGGGTGCGGCCACGCGCCGTTGGTCTTTCCCCCGAGCCTGACGCCGCTTTCCAGAGCGGCTCTCAGGACCTTGACTGGGTACTCTCCGTTCGTGATCTCGCCCGAGCACGCGATCGAGGCGATCGACGAGCGGTTCGGCGACCATCCCCGCCACCGCGCGCTCCATGCCAAGGGCAGCCTGAACTCGGGAACGTTCACCGCCACGCCCGCGGCGCGACGCCTAACCCGAGCCGCACACATGCAGGGCGACAAGGTGCGCACAACCGTGCGCTTCTCGAACGGAGGCGGTGACCCGAACCGACCCGACTACGCCCCGGACGTCCGCGGCCTCGCCGTCACCTTCCACCTGACCGACGGCTCTCGCACCGACATCTCCGCCCAGACCGTTCCCCGCTTTCCGTTCAGCGACGTCGACCCGTTCATCGAACTCGTGCGGCTCTCGAAACCGGGGCCCGCCGCCGCCCTGAAGCTGCCGCTGTTCCTCGCCCGCCATCCGCGCGCGCTCGGCGCCATGCGGAGCAACGCGGCGGCGCTCAAGCCGCCGCCGAGCTTTGCCGCGCGCAGGTACTACGCGTTCCACGCCTTCAGGTGGCTCGATGCCGAGGGGGGCGAGCGCGACGTCCGGTACACATGGAAACCGACGATCGACATCCCCGACCTGAGCCGCGACGAGGCGAAGGCGCTCGGCCGCGACTACCTCCGCGAGGAGCTCGCCGAGCGCCTCGAGGCCGGGCCGGTCCGCTTCGAGCTAGAGGTGCAGATCGCCGGCCCCGGGGACGACCCGAACGATCCCTCGGCCGTGTGGCCCGAGGAGCGCGAGCGGGTGGTCGTCGGCACCCTGGAGGTCACCGCGCCGACCGACGAGGGCGACGACTTCGTCTTCGACCCGACCCGGGTCACCGACGGGATCGAGCCCTCCGACGACCCGGTCTTGGCGTTCCGCCCGCGCGCTTACGCGATCTCACACGACCGCCGCACGGGCGCGACTTCCGCGTAGACGCTTACAGCAGGTGGGTAACGCCGATGCCGCGTGCGTGCTCGCTCAGGGGCCGTCCTCCCCGAGGCCGTACTCGTCGTGGCGCCGGATCCAGAACGCGGACTCATCGCCCTCGTCCCGCCCCTTCGGCGCCCGGTCGAGGATCGGGTAGTAGCCCATCAGGAACTCCAACCCGCGCGCGTGCGTCGAGTAGGTGTGGTAGACGACGCCGTCGGCCCTGATGAAGGCGCTCATCCCTGGTCCTTCCGAAACGAATCCGGCAACGTCGGTTCCCGTGGCGGCCGCCATCTGGCGCAGGACCGGCGGCGGCTCGCCCTCGAGCAGAGGTCCCATCTGCTCGCGAACCTGCTCGTCGGTGTAGGAGACGCCGAAGTCGAAGTTGAAGTCGCTCTCCGCCGAGGAGACCCAGGGAAACACCCAGCCCATCCTCCGCTTGTACGCCTGGAGCTTCTCGAGCGGCGCGCGCGAGACGTAGAGCATCGTCACGTCGCGCGCGTGGAGATGAGGCAGCACGCCGTTGACCGCGTCGGCGCTTGACGAGCACACCGGGCAGCCAGCCTCGTAGCTCGGCCCGAACATGAAGTGGTAGACGAGGAGCTGGGAGCGACCGTCGAAGAGCTCGGCCAGCGTCCGCGTGCCCTCGTCGGTCTCGAACCGGTACTCCTCCTCTAACGGCACCCACGGCAGCTCGCGACGCTGACGGGCGAGCTCGTCGGCCATCCGGGTGTGCTCCTTCTCGCGTCGCAGCAGCTCCTCGCGGACGGCCTGCCATTCCTCGCGGGTGCCGACCTTGTGACCAGTCATCGCGGTCCTCTCTCACGCGTGTCCCGCAGACGGCGGGACACGCTCGGGTTGGTCTGGCCATGTCGCTCCCATCGCCGGCGACATCTTCGTCGAGCCCGGGACCTTGAACCCGGGCACGTCGTCGGGCGCCAAGACCACGGCGATCGCCAGCGTCGCCAGCAGGATGGCGACGCCGTACTTGATCGCCGCCTTCCAGGGGAGGAGCTTCTCGGCCGCGAGCAGCAGCGCGATGAAGGCCATCCAGCCAATGCTCATCACGCCGAGCGCAAACAGCGCCGACATCATCGCCCAGCAGCAGGCGACGCAGACGCCGCCGTGGTCGATCCCGGTACGCGCCGCCCCGAAGACGCCCGGTCGCCAGCGCTCGAGCAGCACCGAAGGGTTGCGGCAGTGGCGAAGGGAGGCATCCTTGAGCGTCGTCAGCTGATAGAGCGCCGCGCCGAGAAGCACACCACCGGCGAGATAGGGGCCCGCGTGGCCCCAAGAGAAGACATCGATGTGGAGGGAGCGAACGCCCTCCACGATCGCGTAGATCACCATTCCGACAGCCCACCACGGCAACAGATAGCCGGCGACGAACGCCGCGCTCGTGAGGGCGCGCCGGCCATCCCGGCCCCATCGGTGCGCTCCCGCGTAAGCGGTCACCATCGGCATGAGCGGAGGGAGCATCATCGCCATCATCATCGGGATCCAGACGAGCGCGAAGCCCGGCGGGTCGCCGAGCTCCGTCCCGGGGCCAGAGTCCATTCCGGCCATCAGCGCGTAGGCGAGCACCCAGCCGAGCGCGGCCGCGGCGACGAGCGCCGCTACGAGCCCGACCTCGCTCCGCTCGCGTCGTCGGAAGCTCCGTTGAACCGCGGTCGCCGAGCCCATCACCCGTTCTCCGTACCCGCTTCGGCGTACTCGTCGCGGCGGCGCGGCCAGCCTGAGGACGTGCCGGCCTCGATCGGTGCCCTGACGCGTCCCTTGGGCGTGCGGTCGAGGAGCTGCCACGTCCCGTTCAGGACGTCGGTGCCGCGGTCGTAGCACGAGTAGGTGTGGTAGACGACGCCGCCCTCGAGGACGAACGCGCTCAGGGCCATCAGCTCCTCGCCATCCGGAGCGGCGGGTGCGAGCCGGAGCTCGGCTCGGCGCCGCGTGCCGAGGTTGTAGCCGGTCCCGGTCCGCCTCTGGTCATCGGTGAAGAGCGCGAGTCGACGTTGAAGTCGCTGCCGAACGACGAGACCCACGGAAAGCGCCAGCCCATCCGCCGCCTGTAGGCGCGAATCTTGTCCAGCGGCGCGCGCGAGGCGCACACCAGCGTCACGTCGTGGTGGTTCAGGTGCACGAGGGAGCCGTCGAGGTGGTCGGCGTAGAACGAACAGCCGGGGCAGGCGGCCTCGTCGTCCGGTCCGAACATGAGGTGGTATACGAGTAGCTGCGAGCGTCCGTCGAAGAGCTCGGCCAGGGTATGCGTCCCCTCGTCGGTCTCGAACCTGTACTCCTTGTCCACACGCACCCATGGGAGCTGTTGGCGCTGGTGCGCGAGCTCGTCGCTCAAGCGGGTCAGCTCCTTCTCGCGCTGGAGCAAGCGCTCCCTGGCGACGAGCCACTCGTCACGCGTTCCGACCCGTTGGTCCGCCACCGACTCCACCTCCTGTCCGTCCGTCCTCGGAAAAGCCGTCGCCCGGGGCGCTCATCCTCGCCACCACCGGTGTAGACCGGTGCGAAACCTGGGACTCATCGCTCGTACCGACCTGGAGGCTCTATGACCGAGATCAGCCCGCCCGAAGCACCGCTCGTCCAGACCGAGGCCGGCCTTCGGCCCGGCGGGGAAGGGTGGTTCGTCGTCAACCTCTCGGAGGCCGGTGCCATAGCCAGCGAGGACGCCGGTAGTGCCTGGACGTTCGAGGACCCGGCGCACAGATTCCCCCACTTCGGCATCAACATCCACGTGCTCCAGCCCGGTGAGCCGGCCTCCAAGTACCACGCCGAGGAGGCTCAGGAGGCGGTTCTCGTGCTCCAGGGCGAGGGCCTGCTCGTCGTCGGCGACGAGGAGCGGCGGCTGCGGCAGTGGGATTTCTTCCATGCGGCGCCGTGGACCCCGCACGTCCTCGTCGGTGCCGGGAGCGGTCCGTGTGCCGTCCTCATGGTCGGGGCGCGCTTCGCCGGGAAGGGCATCGTCTATCCCGTGAGCGAGGTCGCGGCGCGCTACGGGGCGAGCGTCGAAGCCGAGACGTCGTCGCCCCGGGAGGCGTATGCCGGCTGGCGACCGCCCGCGCCGGCTCGGAAACCGTGGCCTCCCGCATGACGTTCCCGCACCCGCAGCGGCGCCGCGTCGCCCGGGTCGGTCGCCGCGGATAGGCTCGCACTCGTGGTCGACTTCCGGCTCGAGCTCGTGCAGGTCCCCGTCTCGGATGTCGACCGCGCGAAGGCCTTCTACACGGAGAAGGTCGGCTTCAACGCCGACCACGACCACCGTGTCAGCGACGAGATCCGCTTCGTGCAGCTGACGCCTCCTGGCTCCGGGTGCTCGATCGCCCTTGGAACCGGCCTCGGCGACATGAAGCCCGGATCGGTCCGCGGTCTCCAGCTCGTCGTCGACGACATCGAGGCTGCTCGGTCGGAGCTCGTCGGGCGCGGCGTCGAGGTCGGCGAGGTGCAGCACTTTCCCTGGGGCTCCTTCGTCTTCTTCAGTGACCCGGACGGCAACGGCTGGGCGGTTCAGCAGGTGCCCGAGCGATAGTCGCCGGACTTCTTACGTGACCGCACGCCATCGGCACCTTCGCGCTCTTGGTTCCCTGACGCCTGGGTGGGATGCCGCCCTCTCCGGTCTCCTCGCGTCACGTCTCCCCTTGACCCCCTCGACCCAGCGGGTTACGTTCGCCCGTAGGCGACGAGGAGGAGTGTCATGGCGGAGGCAGGTCTGTTTCTCGGTTGGGGTCAGGTCGTTCGAGGACGCGAGGAGCAGGCGCTCGAGCGCTTCAACGAGTCGATGCAGTTCTACGCGCGGCTCCAGGACCAGGGACGGATCGAGAGCTTCGACGTAGCCCTCCTCACCCCCCACGGGGGCGACCTCCAGGGGTTCATCCTGATCCGCGGGAGCGCCGAGCAGATCGACTCCCTGCGCCGCGACGAGGAGTTCGAGCGGCTCCAGCAGAAAGTCGACCTGATCGTCGACCGGCTCGGGATCGTCGACGCGCTCGTCGACGAGAGGCTCGCCGTGGGCATGGGCATCTATCAGGACGCCATCGGCGAGCTCCGCTAGGGCGTTGCGCGACGGCGGGAGGGGCAACCGCCGTCGAATGCGAGCATGCCCCCCATCGAGCACCTGACGAGCGAGGACGCCGAGATCCTACGGCTCGAGGCGGGGCCGGTTGCCGGTCACATGCTCAAGGTCGTGGTCGCCGAGCGGCCCGCCCGCGAGGATGATCTGCTCAGCGCCCTGAGGGAGCGGGTCGCCGCTGGCGTCGGCCACACGCCCCGCTGCACGCAACGGCTCGTCCCGACGCCCCTCGGCGTGGCGCCGCCGGCCTGGGTTCCCGACCCTGACTTCGACGTAGGGCGCCATGTCCGGCGCGCTCCGGTCGCCCGAGCCGACTGGGAGCGGTTCCGCGCAGCGGTCGCGAGCTCGATGGCCGAGCGCCTCAACCGCCGTCATCCGCTCTGGAGCGTGGAGCTGATCGAGGGGCTCGAAGACGACCGGGTGGCGTACATCCTGAAGATCCACCACTGCATGGCCGACGGCTTGGCCGCGATGCGACTCGCCGCGGAGCTCCTGTGGGACTCGAGCCCCGAGGCCGGCATCGCCCCGAACGGTGAGCGCCCTTCGCCCGGACCGATGCCGGGGCGTGCTCGGCTGCTCGCCTCCGGCGTGAGCGAGCGAGCGCGCGATCTGCGCGCGACGGGCGCCGGCGCCGCGAGGACGGTCGTTTCGCCGCCCCGTCGCCGGGCCGAGGAGGCGGAGCTCGCCCGCATACCCGGCACCGTACGGCGAGAGTTGCGCGCCGGTCACGGTCACTCCCCGCTCGACACGCCGATCCATGGGAACCGCGAGGTGGCTTTCGTCTCCTGGCCGCTCGACGACCTCAAGCGCGCGGGCCACGCTCACGGCGCGACCGTGAACGACGTGCTCCTGGCGGCGGTCGCGGGCGGGCTCCGGGGCTGGCTCCTCGGGCGTGGTGAGGGCGTTCCCGATGCACGAGTCAAGGTCCCGGTCAGCATGCACCACGGCGACGAGGGGCACGCCACGCTCGGCAACCGCGACTCCTTCTTCTTCGTCGACCTCCCGCTGGGAGAGCGTGACCCCGTCCGCCGGCTTGAAGCGGTGCGGGGTGAGACGGCCGAGCGCAAGCGCGCGCACGACGCCGAAACGCTGTACGTGCTCTTCAACGACCTCGCTCACGTGTCCAAGCGTGCTTACCGGCGGGCGAACGCCATCGCCGGCAGACCGGGCGTCTTCTCGCTGTGCGTCTCGAACGTACCCGGACCGCGCGAGCGTCTGTACGTGCTCGGCGGGAGGATCGAGGAGGTCCACTCGCTCGCCGAGATCGGCGATCGTCACGGTCTGCGCGTCTCGGCGGTGTCCTACTGCGGCAGCGTCTCGCTCGGGCTCTGCGCCGATCCCGCGGCCATCCACGACCTGGACTCGCTCGCGGCCGCGCTCGAGGAGTCGCTCGCGGAGCTCGGCTAGCGGCTACAGCTCGATGTGCGAGCCGATCGTGACGATCCGGTCGTCCGGTATCCGGAAGTAGTCGGCGGGGCTTGTGGCGGCATGGGAGGTGGCCAGGAACAGCCGCTTGCGCCACCCGGCCATCCCTGGGGCGTCGGTGGGGACGATCGTCATCTTCGACAGGAAGTAGGTGGCGTCCGCCAGGCCGATGTCGCGCTCGAGCTCCTGGATGGCCGGGAGGCACAGGGCCTCGGGGACGTTGGGCTCGTCGCGGTATCCGAAGCGCGCGGTGACGTGGGAGATGCCGTCGTCTCCGTAGCCGAGATCGTCGACGGTCAGGCGCTCGCTCGGCGGGATGTGCGCCCGGCCGGCGGTCTCCGTCGACACGATGACCACGCTCTCGTGCAGCACGTGGTTGTGATCGACGTTCTCGCGCAGCGCGAGCGGCGTCGTCTGCTTGCCGGCGTGGAGGAAGATGGCGGTGCCGGCGGGACGGTAGATCGGTGGATCCATCGACCGGATCTCCTCGACGAAGTCGGCGAGATCGCCCTCCTGCTGCCGGCGCCGCGGCGTGAGCAGGTCCTGGCCCTTTCGCCACGTCGCGAGTACGGCGAACAGCACCACGGCCACCGTGAGCGGGAACCATCCGCCCTCGGCGATCTTCGGCAGGTTGGCCCCGAAGAATGCGAGGTCGGCGACGAGGAACGTGAGGCATCCCGCTGCCACCATCCACGCCGGTTTGTGCCACAGGGTCCGGATCGCGACCAGGAAGAGCACGGTCGTGACCACCATCGTTCCGGTGACGGCGATCCCGTACGCCCAGGCGAGCCCCGACGACGACCCGAAGCCGAGGACGAGGACCACGACCCCGACGAACAGGAGCCGGTTGACCGCAGGACCGTAGACCTGCCCCCTCGCCACCCCCGACGTGTGGCGGAAGTTGAGGCGCGGCACGAAATGAAGCTGCATCGCCTGGCGCGTGATCGAGAACACGCCGGAGATGACCGCCTGCGAGGCGATCACGGTGGCCGCGGTGGCGAGGAGGACGGCGGGAATCTGGCCCCACCCAGGCATCAACAGGAAGAACGGCCGGCTGACCGCGGCCGGCGACTCGAGGATGAGCGCGCCCTATCCCATGTAGTTGAGCATGAGCGCCGGGAACACGAGGACGAACCACGCGCGGCGGATCGGGGCGGGACCGAAGTGACCTCGGTCGGCGTAGAGCGCCTCGGCGCCCGTGAGCGCGAGCACGACGCCGCCCAAGGCGAAGAACGCCACGCCGGGCTCGGTGAGGAAGAAGTCGACGGCATAGGTCGGCGACAGGGCACCGAGGATGGACGGGTCGCCGACCACCTCTGCGAGACCCGACACGGCCAACACGCTGAACCACAGGAGCATCACCGGACCGAAGAGCCGCCCCACCGCCCCGGTTCCGAAGCGTTGAATGCCGAACAGGAGCACGAGCACGGCCAGCGCGATCGGCACGACGAGGTGCTGAAGCGATGGCGCCGCCACCTCGAGCCCCTCGACCGCCGAAAGCACGGAGATCGCCGGGGTGATCATCCCGTCGCCGTAGAAGAGCGCGGCGCCGAACACCCCGAGCGCGACCAGTGAGGCCATCCGGGCTCGCGTCGAGGCGACGCGCTCGACGAGAGCGATCAAAGCCATGATCCCGCCCTCTCCCTCGTGGTCGACGCGCATGAGGAAGGTGACGTACTTGATCGACACGACGAGCGTCACCGCCCAGAAGACGAGCGAGATCACCCCGTACACGCCCGGCGGCGTGGCGGGCACGCCCTCGCTCGAGAAGACGGCGTTGAGGGCGTAGAGGGGACTCGTGCCTATGTCGCCGAAGACGACCCCGAGCGCGGCGAGGGTGAGGGCGGCCTTGCCGCTTCTGGGCGCCGCGGCCCCGCTGTCGTCGGCTTCGCTCTCGGCGGGAGCCTCACGATCATCCGCGGAC
>DATHAN010000263.1:0-2225 GCA_035296645.1 Thermoleophilaceae bacterium | reverse complement strand
GCCGCCTACCTCAAGCTGCGCGGCGACGGGCCGTCGTTCCTGCTCGAGTCGGCCGAGCAGGGCGGGCGGTTCGGGCGCTGGTCCTTCCTCGGCGTGCGCCCGCGGGCGGTCATCCGCCTCGAGGAGGGCGTGCTCACCGTCGCCGGTGAGCGGCGCGACGCTGGTGATCCGTACGCCGCCGTGGCGGCCGAGCTGGGTCGCCACCGGCCGGCCCCGCTCGAGGGCGGGGGGCCGCCGTTCGCGGGCGGCGTCGTCGGCCTGTTCGGCTACGACCTCGTTCGCTTCGCGGAGCCCACGGTCGGCGCGCCGAACCCCGACGAGCTCGGCCTGCCGGACCTCGCGCTGATGGTCTCCGGAGTGCTCGTCGCCTTCGACCACTTCACGCACGAGGTCACGGTGATCGCGAACGTGTTCGCGGAGGACGTCGAGGCCGACGGCTTCGAGCCGGCCTACGCGGCGGCCACCGCGGCGATCGCCGAGGTGCGCGAGCGCCTCGGCGCGCCCGTGCCGCGCGCTCGCCGGGCTCGCCGCGAGCCGCCCCAGCTCGTCTCGAACATGGGCGCTGCCGGCTACGCCGAGGCGGTCGAGCGCGTCAAGGAGTACATCCGGGCGGGCGACTGCTACCAGGTCGTCCCCAGCCAGCGCTGGTCGGCCGAGGCGCCGGTCGAGGCGTTCTCGGTCTACCGCGGGCTGCGCACGGTCAACCCGAGCCCGTACATGTACTTCCTCGACTTCGGCGACTTCGAGATCGCCGGCGCCTCGCCCGAGTCGCTCGTCAAGGTCTCGGGGCGCCGCGCCGAGCAGCGACCGATCGCCGGGACCCGCCCGCGCGCGGCCACCGCCGAGGAGGACCTCGAGCACGCGCGCGAGCTGCTCGCCGACGAGAAGGAGCGCGCCGAGCACGTGATGCTCGTCGACCTCGCGCGCAACGACCTCGGGCGCGTGTGCCAGTACGGGAGCGTCACGGTCGACGAGCTGATGGTCGTCGAGACGTACTCGCACGTCCTGCACATCGTCTCGTCGGTGTCCGGGACGCTCGCCGACGGGGTGAGCGCGATCGACGCCCTGCGCGCCTCGCTTCCGGCCGGCACGCTGTCCGGCGCGCCGAAGATCCGCGCGATGCAGATCATCGACGAGCTCGAGCCGGTGAAGCGCGGCCCGTACGGCGGAGCGGTCGGCTACCTGTCTTTCTCCGGCGATCTCGACTCGTGCATCCTCATCCGCTCCGCCGTGGTCAAGGACGGGCGCGTCCACCTCCAGGCGGGGGGCGGGATCGTCGTCGACTCGGAGCCCGGCTACGAGGTGCGCGAGACTGAGGCCAAGGCGAGTGCCGTGCGCGCGGCGATCGAGCTCGCGTGCCGGCAGGAGGACTGGGGCTAGCCGGTGCGGGTGCTGGTGCTCGACAACTACGACTCGTTCACGTGGAACCTCGTCCAGTACGTCGGGGAGCTCGGATGCGAGCCGGACGTCGTGCGCAACGACGAAGCCACGCCCGACGCGTTGTTGGACCGGGCGCCCGAGCGGGTCGTCGTCTCGCCGGGTCCCTGCTCGCCGGCCGAGGCCGGCGTGTCGGTCGCGGCGATCCGCCGCTTCGCCGAGGCCGAGGTGCCGGTGCTCGGCGTGTGCCTCGGCCACCAGGCGCTCGCCGCGGCGTTCGGGGGGTGCGTCGTGCGGGGGGAGCCCGTCCACGGCAAGCCCGCCGCGGTCGAGCACGACGGGCGCACGATCTTCCGCGACCTCCCGAGCCCGCTGGTCGCCGCGCGCTACCACTCGCTCGTCGTCGACCCCGACCTGCCCGACTGCCTCGAGCCCTCGGCGCGCTCGGACGCCACGGTCATGGCGCTCCGCCACCGTGACCTGCCGGCCGAGGGCGTCCAGTTTCACCCGGAGTCGGTCCTCACCGAGAAGGGGCGCGGGCTCCTGCGCAACTTCCTCGCTCCGGGCGAGTAGTCGCCGAGCGCATCGCCGTCGTGCCCAACACGCTGCTCACCGCCGCCCTCGACCGCGCCGCGTCGGGCCGCGACCTCTCGGCCGAGGAGGCGGCCGAGGTCCTGCGCGAGATCATGGAGGGGCGCGCCTCGGAGGTCCAGACCGCCGCCCTCCTGATCGCCCTGCGCGCCAAGGGGGAGACCGTCGAGGAGCTCACCGGGCTCGCGCGCACCATGCGCGACCTGAGCCTCAAGGTCGAGGTACCGGGCGATGGCGCCCTCGCCCTGCTCGACACC
>DATHAN010000262.1:0-2917 GCA_035296645.1 Thermoleophilaceae bacterium | reverse complement strand
CTCGATCGTGATCATGACCTCGAACATCGGCGCGTCGGAGATCGCGCGCAACACGCCGCTCGGGTTCGCCATCTCCGACGACGAGACCGGCATCACCTACGACGACATGAAGGACCGGATCATGGGAGAGCTCAAGAAGGTGTTCCGCCCCGAGTTCCTCAACCGGATCGACGAGGTGATCGTCTTCCACAAGCTCCAGAAGGAGGAGATCAAGGAGATCGTCGAGCTGCTCCTGCGGCGGGTGCGCGAGTCGATGGCCGAGCGCGAGCTGTCGCTCAACATGTCCGAAGACGCCAAGGAGCTGCTCGTCGACAAGGGGTGGGACCCCGCGATGGGCGCGCGGCCGCTGCGCCGTGCGATCCAGCGCTACGTCGAGGACCCGCTAGCCGACGAGGTGCTGCGCTCGAACATGCCTCCCGGCTCGACCGTCGACCTCGACAAGCCCGAGGGCGAGGACGGCAAGGAGCCCGAGGAGCTCAAGATCACCGTCACCCAGCCGCCCGCCGAGGAGATCGAGGCGCGCGAGCCGGTCGGCGTCGGCGCGGCGAGCGCGGGCGGGGACGAGGAGCGGTCGAGCGGCGGCTCGGACGGGGCCGGCGGGCTACCCGAGGGCGACGAGGACGTCGACTCGCTCCGGACCAACCCGCCCGAGGAGTCGAGCGAAGACGAGTAGCGGCCAGGGGCCGGCGGCCCGCATGCCCGACGAGGACAGCGAGCCGGTCGTCGAGATCAAGGCGCGCCACAACGGCCCCTACCGGGTGGAGGGCCCGATCCGTCTCATCGACGCCGACGGCAACGAGTACGACCTGTCGGAGCAGGGCCAGGTGATTGCCCTGTGCCGGTGCGGCGGCTCGACCACCAAGCCGTTCTGCGACGGGACGCACTCGAAGAAGGGCTTCGAGGCGGCGGAGCGGGCGGTGCGGGCGGAGGAGCAGAGCCGCTAGCGCTTCGGGCGGCGTGGGCGAAGGGGGCGGAGGTGTCCTCCTCGGCGCTTAGCCTGGTAGCCGTGCCGCGCTCCGCCTTCGTCTGCTCGAACTGCGCCCACGAGAGCCCGCGGTGGCACGGGCGCTGCCCCGGCTGCGGCGAGTGGAACACGCTCGTCGAGGAGCGGGCGGCGCGCGGGCGCGCGGGTGGCGGGCCGTCGAGCGCGCGTGACGGCGGGCGGCCGCTGCGGCCGGTTGCGCTCTCCGAGGTCGAGGCGCCGGCGGTCGAGCGGCTTTCCACCGGCATCGCCGAGCTCGACCGTGTGCTGGGCAGTGGGCTCGTGCCGGGCTCGCTCGTGCTGCTCGGGGGCGCGCCGGGCATCGGCAAGTCGACGATCACCGCGAGCGCCCTCGGTCACCTCGCGGCGGCGGGGCGGCGGACGCTGTACGTGACCGCCGAGGAGTCGACCGCCCAGGTCAGGCTGCGGGCGCAGCGCCTGGGCGAGGACGCGCTCCGCGTCCCAATCGTCGCCGACACCGACCTCGAGGCCGTGGTCGCCACGATCGAGGCCGAGGCGCCGGAGGTGTGCGTGGTCGACTCGGTGCAGACCCTCCACGCCGAGGGCCTAAGCGGCTCGCCCGGAACGGTGGGGCAGGTGCGCGAGGTCGCGGGGCGCCTCGCGCGCGTGGCTAAGCACCGCGACGTGGCGACTGTCCTCGTGGGCCACGTCACCAAGGAGGGCTCGCTCGCCGGCCCGCGCGTCCTCGAGCACCTCGTCGACTGCGTGCTCCAGTTCGAGGGCGAGCGCGAGCGCGCCTACCGGACCGTGCGCGCTCTCAAGAACCGGTTCGGCTCCACGAATGAGGTGGGCGTGTTCGAGATGCGCGGCTCGGGCCTCGTCGAGGTCGTCGACGCCTCGGCGCGCTTCGTCTCGGAGGCGACGCGCGCGCCAGGCTCCGTGGTCCTGTGCGCGATGGAGGGCTCGCGGCCGCTGCTCGTTGAGGTCCAAGCGCTCGTCGCCCCGTCGGAGCTCGTCCCGCCGCGGCGCGTGGCGAGCGGCGTCGATCGCAACCGGCTCTCGCTCGTCCTCGCCGTGCTCGCCCGCCACGGCGGCGCCGGGCTCGGCTCGAGCGACGTGTTCGTGTCGGCGGCCGGCGGGGTGCGGGTCGAGGAGCCGGGAGCCGACCTGGCGATCGCGCTCGCGCTGGCGTCGGCGGCGCGCGGTACGCCGCTGCGGGCCGGCGGCGGCGGCGCGGTCGCGCCCACGAGCGCCGGAGGGGGCGCCGCGAGCGCGGACGACCGCCCGCTGGCCGCGTTCGGCGAGATCGGGCTCACCGGCGAGCTGCGCTACGTCGCCCACCCGGAGCGGCGGATCGCCGAGGCCGCGAAGTTCGGGCTCGAACCCGTGCTGTCGCCCGAGGGGCCGGCGCGGACCCTGCGTCAGGCGCTCGGGGTCGCGCTCGGCGCGGGAGGTGGACGCTCCGCACGCGCCGCGGCGTACACCCACGGCGGGCGCGGACCGGGCGCGGCTCGAGCGGAGCCCGCGTCTCGCCCCCCGTACGCGTCGGCGGGGCGGTCGCGCGCGTAACGTCACCTTGCGTCGCATCGGCTGTGAAAGCCCTGATTCTGAGCGCATACGACTTTGCCTTATCATTGGGTGATGCCGTCGGACGCCGGGGACGAGCCGAGCGAGCTCGAGCACCGCCAAGAGCCTCGGCTCATCCGGGCGCTCGAGACGGTCGCCCCCGGGACCGCCACGCGCGAGGGCATCGACCACATCGTCCACGCGCGCACCGGCGCCCTGCTCGTCATCGGCGACGAGGAGGAGGTGTCGTTCATGCTGTCCGGCGGCCTGCGCCTCGGCGTCGACTACACGCCCGCGATCCTCTATCAGCTCTCGAAGATGGACGGGGCGATCCTGCTCTCGAGCGACGTCACGAAGATCCTGTGGGCGAACGTCCAGCTCATGCCCGACCCGACGATCCTCTCGCTC